>DASYJT010000099.1:0-2238 GCA_035996165.1 Acidimicrobiia bacterium | reverse complement strand
GGCGATTTACGCGCGACGATGGTTGTCCTGTGAACACAACCTTGCCCGTCACCCACGTCGAGTTGATCGCCAAGAACCGGCGCACTTCGCTGATCCTGCTCGGAACCGAATTCCTGCTGGTCGGCATCCTCGGCGCGGCGATCGGGATCCTCGTGTCCAAATCGGTCGGCGCGGGCGTCGCGATCGGCGCGGCCGTCGCGATCGCGGTCGACGTCGTCGCCTGGGCGTTGGCTGTGCGCGCCACCATCGCGCTGACGCACGCGCAAGAGGTCACGCCCGAGCAGGCGAAGGTGCTGCACAACGTCATCGAGGGGCTGTGCATCCGGACCGGGATGCCCAAGCCGCGCGTCTACATCGTCGACGACCCGGCGCCCAACGCATTCGCGTTCGGACGCTCACCGACGAACTCGGGGGTCGCGGTCACCACCGGGCTCCTCAACCTCATGTCGAGACGCGAGCTCGAAGGGGTGCTCGCGCACGAGATGTCGCACATCCGCAACCGCGACGTGCAGGTCACGACGCTCGCGGTCACCACGGTCGGCATCCTGGTCGCGGTCGCGGAGATCGCGGCGCGCATGAGTTGGTTCGCCGACTGGGGCGACGACGACGACAACGGCGCCGCCTTCGCGCTCATCGCGGTCGCGGCGCTGGCCGGGATACTGGCGTTCGGTGCGCGGATCCTCTCCCTCGCCATCTCCCGTCATCGCGAAGAGCTCGCCGACGTCAGTGCGGCCGAGCTCGTCTCCCCGGACGGCCTGCGCAAGGCGCTCGAGAAGCTGGAGTCCGACCACACCGTCGTGCACCACGTGTCCCGGGCGACCGCACACCTCTGGCTGGAGTCGCCGCTGCAGACCGACGGCGACGACAAGCGCTCCAAGCTCAACCGGATGTTCGACTCCCACCCGCCGCTCGCCGACCGGATTGCGATCCTGCGCAAGCTCGAAGGCCTCGACCCCGACGGGCGCGGCCCCGTCGACGAGACCATCACCGGCGTTCCCGTCGACCTGAACGCGCTGGCCGATGCCGCGCAACTTCGGACGGGACCCGCGCCGGCGCTCACCGGGGGTTTGGCCGCCAACACGCCGGCGACGACTCCGGGGCTCGCCGCCGACACCGCGCCCGTCGTCATCCCGATGCCCGGCGCGAGCCCGCCCGGTTGGTTCCGCCGCGACGCCACGACGCTGCGTTACTGGAACGGCAACGTGTTCACCGACTGGACGGCGACTTGGAACGGTTCGCGCTGGGTCCAGTCGCGGGAGACCTGAGCCCTACCGCTCGGCGCGCCACATAGTGGTGACCGCAGGCCGCCCGTCGGGCACGAAGATCTCGCCGATCGGCTCGAAACCGAGTCGCATGTAGCGCTTCAGGTTCGCGGGATTGCTCGATTCCAAGTAGGCGGGCATGTGCTCGGCGTCGACGGTCTCGAGGTATTGCGCGAGCAGCCCTTCCGCGTAGCCGTGCCCGCGGTAGTCGTCATGCGTCGCGACGATGCTCAGGTAGTGGTGCGGGACGTCGTGCGGATGGGCCGACTCGAAGTCGGCGAGCACCTCCAACACGCGGTCGCCGTGGTCGCCGCCGATGAGCTCGACCGCGAGGCGCAGGAGCTCGGCGTCGTCGTCGGGCGTCATCTCCACCCCGCCGGGCGCGGTCCACAACGCAACCGACCCGCAGTTGTCGGTCACCCACGTGGGGTTCCCGTTGCGGAACGCGGCGTCGACGAACACGCGCCACCACACCCGGAACTGCGCGAGCCGTTCCGCATCGTCGGCGAACGCCCAGCTCCAGAACGGGTCGTTGTAGAACGCGGTCGCGATCGTCTCGGTGATCGCGCCGGCATCGTCGATCTGCGCGAGCCGTCGAGCAGCAGGCATCAGCGGTGCCTAGGCGTCGAACACGCTGGCGGCGACGAGCTCTTCGAGCACCCGGTCGTCCCACCACGAGATCTGCAGCTGCTTGGCGCGCCGGAAGAAGAGCTGGATGTCGTACTCGACGGTGAAGCCCACGCCGCCGAACACCTGCTGCGCCATCGCGGTGACGTCGCGGTACGTCTTGCACGCGAACAGCTTCGCCATGGGCGCGAGCCGGTCGACCGGCTGATCGTTGGCGCGCGCCCATGCCGCCTCGTACATCAGCATCTCGGCGCCGTCGACCGCGGTCGTGGCATCGGCGAGGTAGTGCGCGATCGCCTGGAACGCACCGAGGGGCTTGTCGAACTGCTCACGATCCTTGGCGTACTGC
>DASYJT010000098.1:0-1859 GCA_035996165.1 Acidimicrobiia bacterium | reverse complement strand
GGCGCGCTCGTCGTCGACGACCACATCCACGACACCGTGCGCTACCTCCCGGATTGGAAGCCGAACTACGGCCTCGACGGCGAAGTCGGCTCGCTCGGCGCGCTGAGCGTCGACGGCGGCTTCTCCCAGCCCAACGGCCGTTCCCCGGCGCCCGATCCCGCGATGCTGACCGGCACGCGGCTCGCCGCGATGCTGGCGGCCCGCGGCGTCACGATCTCGGCCGGCGTGCGGCGGGGCGTCGCAAGTACGAGCGCGCACGAGATCGCGCATGTCGACTCACCGTCGGTGTCCGACATCGTCGGCGAGATGCTGACGAGCAGCGACGACTACACCGCCGAGATCCTCCTGCGGAATCTGGCGGTCGTACCCGACGGCCGCCAACCCGCGACCACGGCCGCCGGCGCAGCGATCGTCGCCCAGGACATGAGCCACCTCGGCGTCCCGACCGACGGGCTCGTCATGCACGACGGCTCCGGCCTCGCGCCGAACGATCAGGCCACCTGCGCGACGTTGTTGCGCCTCATCGAGGTCACCGCCCGACCGCGGTTCGCCGCCGTCGACAAGGGCCTCGCGATCGCGGGGTCGAGCGGCACCCTCGCGGGCCGGTTCGTGGGCGATCCGTTGGCCGGCAAGCTGCGGGCGAAGACCGGTTCTCTGAACGGCGTCGTGGGCCTCGTCGGCGTGATCGACGGGCCGAACGATCTTCACTTCGCCTTCGTCGCCAACGGCAACTTCTCGACGGCGGGCGGCGCGCAGTTGCAGGCGAATGTCGCGAGTGCGATCGGATCGACTCCCGACGTCCGGTTGCCGGCCGGCCTGGTACCGCCCCCGTAACCTGCCCGAAGCGGATTGCACCTTGCACCGGGCGCCGCGCCACGGCGAAACTGCTCCGCTCGTCCTCATAATCCAGTCCCGAAGCCAGTTCGAAAGGTGTGCGTGGCCGACAACCCGCAACAGACGGTTCGCGAGCTCAAAGCGCTCGTCATCGCCTACGCGAAACAGGAGACGGTCGACCCGCTCAAGGGTCTCGCGCGTTATGTCGCGTTCGGGGTCGCGGGCGCCCTGCTCATCGGCACCGGGTTCGTGTTCCTCGCGGTGGGCGCGCTGCGGGCGCTGCAGGGCGATCATCGCGGACCCCACTTCACGGGAAACTGGTCGTGGGCGCCGTACGCGATCGTGGTCGTGGCATCGTTCGGAGTCGCGGCGCTCGCGTGGTTCGTCGGCACGAGGAAGAAGAAGTCATGAGCGCGAAGACGAAGACCAAGTCGAAGACCCCCGAACCGGTCAAGCGACCGATCACGCGCGCCGACATCGAGGCGAAGTTCGGCGAACTGCGCGGCGAGGTCGACGAACGCACCCAAGCGGCGAAGGTCCCGGCGATCGCGATAGCGGCCGGCGTCGTCGCGCTGACCATCGTCAGCGCGTACTGGTTCGGAAAGCGCAAGGGCAAGAAGCGCCAGATGGTGCTCGAGATCCGACGGGTCTGACGTGTACGCGGCACTGCTCCGGCGTTTGACGACGAACGGTTTCCGCAAGGGCATGTCCGGGTCGACGCCGTGGTTGGTCGTCGGCATCGCCGCCGGCGGCCTTCGAGTCCTGCACCGACTCGCCCGCGACGAAGAAGAAGTCATCTACCGCACCGTCGTAAAAGCCGGCGACGTGTTCGAGGTCATCACCCGTCCGAAGCAGTAGTCGGACCCACCGCCGGTACGCTGGCTTCTCCATGACGGTCGCATCATGAGGGTCGTTCTCCGGAACCCCAAGCGCGAGCTCGAAGTACCTGCACCCCGAAATGTCGGCGTGCTCCTGCGCGATCTCGAGATCATTCCCGAGTCGGTGCTCGTGATCCGCAACGACAC
>DASYJT010000097.1:0-17607 GCA_035996165.1 Acidimicrobiia bacterium | reverse complement strand
CCCGCCCCATGAACGCGGCCCGCACTTGGTCGCGCACCCACTTGGCGTCAGCCGCGACGAGGATCGTGGTCATCGGGCCGAGACTGTATCGAACAGGAGCTCGCCGACCTCGTGGAGGGTGGCGAAGTCGTGGACGTCGTGCGGAAGGTACGGCACATACGCGAGCGTGGTGTCGGGGCCGATGCGGTCGCGGAGCGCCTCGATGTGCTCCCGCTCGAGTATCGCGATCTCGCGGAAGTCGGAGAGGTTGTCATAGAGCGCCGCGAGGCGGGCCCCGGCCTCGGAAGGCTGGGCCTCCGACTGCTTGATGCGCAGCGCCGCCGCGGCCGCCCGCAGTCCTGCGGGCGCCTCGTCGCCGAACGACGGATGCACGCGGTTGACGACGAGCGCCTCGACCGTCTGCCCCGCCTCGGCGAGGCGTTCCGCGAAGAACGTCGCTTCTTGCATCGCGTCGCGGCGGGGCGAGCTGACGAGGACGAACGCGGTAGCAGGATCTTCGAGGAGGTCGCCGACGACCTTGGCGCGTTCGCGGAAGCCCTCTTCCATTCCCTCGAAGGCGCGGAAGAACGCGACGACATCCTCGATGACCTCGGAACCGACGACGCGCGCGACGGTGCGAAGGAAGGTCTGCACCGCGACGCTCGCGACCTTCAGGTACGCGCGCGTCGGCATCATCAGTAGTCGGAAAACGCGATTGTCGAGCAGGCGCGTGAGACGACGAGGCGCATCGAGAAAGTCGAGCGCGTGACGCGTCGGCGGTGTGTCGACGACGATGAGATCGAAGTTTCCTTCGTCGTACAGCTCGTGCAGCTTCTCCATAGCCATGTATTCCTGCGTGCCGCCGAGCGCGCCCGAGACGTTGCGGTAGAAGGTGTTGTCGAGGATGCGTTGCGCCTGTTGGGGCGACGACGCGTTGCGCGAGACCAGCACGTCGAACGTCGACTTGGTGTCGAGCATCATTGCGAAGAGCCGTCCGCCGGGAGCGACGGTGTCGTCGGCCCAGAGCTTGCGATCGATCTCGGTCGGATCGTTCGTGAGGTGCTGGATACCGAGCGCGTCCGCCAGACGACGGGCAGGGTCGATGGTCACGACGCACGCGCTGCGTCCGCGGCGCGCACCTTCGAGCGCGAGCACGGCCGCGGTCGTGGTCTTGCCGACACCTCCACTACCGCAGCAGATGACCACGCGGCGGTCGTCGACCAGCTCGTCGATCCTCGTCGTCACAGGCGCTCGATTCCACGCCCGAAGGCATCGACCAGCACGTCGAGTTGTGGCCGGGTGATATCGGGATTGAAGACGAACGGGAGCTCGATCTGGGGCAGGGGGAGTTGCTCGCGGAGTCGTTCGATCTGCTCGACCTGCAGCGCGTGCCGTTCCTCGAGGAACGCGGCCGCGCGCGCGAGGTCGTCGGCTTCGCGTTGGGAGACGAAACGATCGCTGGCCCGCGCGTCGTCGAGGATGGATGCGGGCGTGGCGGAGATCGCGGCGGGCAGCGGCGGAAAACACCCGTTGACCACGACCGGGCCGAGTGCGACGCCGGCGCGGTCCTCGATCGCGAACGCGGTGTCGACGACTTCGCTCACCGGCGTCTCCTCCGCGAGCGTCACCAACATCACTTGGCACCGCTCGGGATCGGAGATGAGGCTCACGACGTCCTGGGCCTGCTTGCGGATCGGCCCGACGCGAACCGCGTCGAGCAGCCCCCGTGCCGATAGTAGGAACGTCACTGCGTGACCGGCCGCCGGTGCGTCGACGATGACGAGGTCGGCGACGCCGGACTCCTCGATCGACTTCACCTTGCCGAGCACGAGGATGTCCTTCATGCCCGGAACCGCGGTCGCGACCACGTCGAGCGCTCCGGACGAGGCGAGCCGCTTGGAGATCCGCTTCATGCCGTGCGTGACGAGGTAGTCGACGAGCGCGGCATCGGGCGTGAGGAACCGGGCCCGGACCCCGGACTCGAGGTCGATCTCGTCGTATCCGAGCGCCGGCGCGTCGAACATGGCCGGCAGGCCCGACTTCCCTTCGACCTCGACGATGAGCACGGAACGACCCGCCCGGGCGGCGGTCAGCGCGAGGGCCGCGGTCACCGTGGTCTTCCCCACTCCGCCCTTGCCGGCGACGATGACGACGCGGGAGGTCGAGCAGAATTCGGCCACCTCCATTGCTCCATCGTAGGAGGCGCGTGCTACGACTGGCCCGTGCCGTGGCGTCGTTTCCTCATGGGTATCGGCGGTTGCGCGCTGGTCGCTTCTTCGTTCTCTGCGGTCGCGGGCGCGCAGAACGTGAATGCCGGTCGCATCGACGTCGTGCAGGTCAACGGGCTCATCGATCCGGCGATTGCCGCGCTGATTCGTTCGTCCCTGCGCGACGCGGCGCGCCTGCACTCGACGGTCGTCGTCTTCCAGCTCGACGCGTCCGGTGCGGTCGACGTCGACGTCGACGCGCTGCTTCACGACGTCACGCATTCGGCCGTGCCCGTTGCCATATGGGTCGGACCTTCGGGTGGTGGCGCTCGGGGCGCGGCCGCGTTGCTCGCGCGTTCGGCCGCGTTCTCCGCGGTCGCACCGGGCGCGCATCTCGGCCCGGTCGATCCGATCCGGTACGACAAGCCGTCGTTCACGGTTCACGCGCCCCTGAAGGACGTGACCGAGAAGGCGGCGACGCTGCTCGAGTTCATCGGTCTGCTCGACGGCCGGACGCTGCAGTCGTCGACCGGGCCGGTCACGCTGTCGACGATCAAGGTCGTGCAGCTGAACGGCAAGCAGGTCCGCGAACCCGCGGGCGAGATCCACTTCCGCAAGCTCGGACTCGTTCCGCAACTGGCGCACACGCTGGACTCGCCGTGGGTGGCCTATTTCCTCTTCGTCGCGGGCCTGGCGTTGATCGTCTTCGAATTCTTCTCGGTCGGCGTTGGTGTCGCGGGGTTCGTCGGCGCGGTCGCGCTCATCGGCGGGTGCTTCGGGTTCTCGCATCTCCCGCTCGCGCCGTGGGCGGTCGCGCTCTTGTTGCTCGGCATGCTCGGCATGTCGATCGACATCCAGGCGGGCACGCTCGGTGCGTGGACGTTCATCGGCGCGGCGTCGCTCGTCGCGGGATCGATCTGGTTGTTCGGCGGCTCGTCGCGCCTCGATCCAACCTGGTGGGTGCTCGTCGTCGTGATCGGCAGCACCGTGTTGTTCATGCTGTCGGGCATGACGGCGATGGTGCGGTCGCGCTTCTCGACGCCGACCATGGGTCGTGAGGATCTCGTCGGTGAGATGGGTCTCGCGGAGGCCGACGTCGATCCCGACGGCGTCGTGCGCGTGCGCGACGCGCTGTGGCGGGCGCGTACGAACCGGGCCACACCCATCCACGCGGGCGACCCGGTGCGCGTCGTGTCGATCGAGGGCGTCGTCTTGGAGGTCGAGCCCGAAAGCGGGGGCGCCCGCGATCACCGAGAACGCCGTCGCGGCTCCTGACCAGGCCGTTTGTCTTGCCCGCGGGCCGGATATACGTTCGACCGTTCCCAGGTGCCGCGGGGCAGGAGTAGGGCGTGGCGCTCAACATCGTTCATGAAACCTGGCATTTGCGGGCCTCGTGTCGAGGTCCTGAGTCGACATTGTTCTTTCCGCCCTCGGTGGCCGAACGGCGCGACGAGCGCGACGAGCGCGAAACCAAGGCCAAGGGCATCTGCGCGGGTTGCATCGTCCGGCCGGAATGCCTCGAGTTCGCACTGCGCGTGCACGAACCGCACGGCATTTGGGGCGGCCTGACTGAAGCGGAACGCCGCCGCCTCGCCGACGCCTGAGCGCGACACCTTCCGCCTCGAAGTAGCGCCCCGAAATTGTCGATACTTGACCTGCGCATCGCCGCTCGGCAGCGCTGAAACAGACGCTGCGTGAGGCCTCGGTGGCCGCACCGGGCGGTCGAGACCGCCACGTAGACTTCCGCCATGGAGAGGGTGCGCGACGCGGCAACGGTGATACTCGTGCGCGAGCAGCCCGACCTGCAGGTCTTCGTGCTCCGGCGTAACCCCGACCTTGTGTTCGCGCCCGGCGCAACCGTCTTCCCCGGGGGTGCGGTCGATCCGGTCGACGCGGTCGTGGCTGCCGAGCTGGGTGTCGACGAGTTCCGCGCCGCCGCAGCCCGTGAGTGCCTCGAGGAGTGCGGCATTCCGATCGACGCCCGTGAGCTCGTCGAGTTCGCGCGTTGGGTGACACCCGTCGGGGCGCCGCGCCGATACGACACCCGGTTCTTCGTGGCGCGTTCGCCTGACGGGCACGTCGGTGAGCACGACGGCAGTGAGCTGGTCGCGTCGGCATGGATGCGCCCGGCCGACGTCCTACAGGCGTTCGCCGACGGCGACATCGATCTGATCCTGCCGACCCAGCGCAGTCTCGAGATACTGACCCGGTTCGATCGCGTCGAAGCGCTGCTCGCCAACCTGCGTGAGGCGCCGTGCCCAACCTGACCCCTGAATCGCCGAGCGCGCTGTCGCCGCTCGTGCGCCGAGTCGTCGCGAACAATCCCGGTCTGATGACCGGCCCGGGTACGAACACCTATCTCGTCGGCATCGACGAGGTGGCCGTGATCGACCCCGGTCCCGACCTTGCCAAGCACGTCGACGCGATCATCGGTGCATCGATGCGCGAGCGCGTGCGTTGGATCCTGCTCACGCACACGCATCCCGATCACTGGCCCGCGGCGGAGAAGATCCGCAAGAAGACGGGTGCGCGGATCGCCGGGTTCGCGCCCTTCCCCAAGGCGGACGAGGTCACGCTCGAGCTCGACATCGTGCTGAACGACGGCGACACGATCGACGGAACCGAATTCCGGCTCGAGGCTCTCCACACGCCGGGCCACGCGCCGAACCACTTGTGCTTCTGGCTCGACGAGGAGCGCGCGCTGTTCACCGGCGATCACGTGCTCAACGGCACCACCACCGTCGTCAACCCGCAGCGCGGCGGCGACATGATCCAGTACCTCGCGTCGCTCGATCGGCTCCGCAAGCTCAAGCGGATCGCGAAGATCTGCCCCGGGCACGGCGACGTCATCACGGATCCGGCCGCTGTGCTCGACCAGTACGTCGCCCACCGGAAGATGCGCGAGCGCCAGATCCTGAAGCTCTTGAAGGCGAAGCCCGCGACGATCCCCAAGATCGTGAGCACGCTCTACACCGACACGCCGGAGGGCCTGATCGACATGGCCCAGCGCCAGGTGCACGCCCATCTCCTCAAGCTGAAGACCGAGGGAAAGGTCTCGGGTAGCGGCGCCAAGACGAGCTGGACCGCCTCGTAGCGCGCACGTAGCCTGACCTCGCAACACATCCCTTTGAGAGGAGTCGCGATGGGCGACGCACAATTGTTCATCGACGGTGCCTGGGTCGACCCGCAGTCGGGTGAGACCTTTCCCACGTATGCACCGTCGACCGGCGAGAAGATCGCCGACGTCGCCAAGGCCGGGCGCGAGGACGCGCAGCGCGCCGTGCAAGCCGCGCGCAAGGCATTCGACGACGGGCCGTGGCCGAGGATGTCGGGCAAGGAGCGCGCCGAGAAGCTGCGCGCCGTAGCCGAGGTCATCAACGGCCGCAGCGCGGAGATCGCGGAGATCGAAGCACGCGACGGCGGCGGCACGATCAAGAAGGCGATGTTCGCCGACGTGCCGGGCGCAGTGTCGACGTTCCAGACGTTCGCCGACTACGCGGAGAACACGCCCGATGTCGTCGAACGGGGCGACAGCCCGTTCCCGCCGGCCAAGAGCATCGTGCGGTACGAGCCCTACGGCGTGTGCAGCGGCATCGTCCCCTGGAACTTCCCGTTCCTCATGGCGGGCTGGAAGATCGGTCCGGCGATCGCGGCGGGCAACACGGTCGTGTTGAAGCCGGCGAGCTTTACGTCGCTCAGCGCGATCGAGATGGTGAAGGCCGTCGAGGAGGCCGACATCCCGCCGGGTGTCGTCAACCTGATCACCGGCCCGGGCGGCAGCGCGGGTGAGGAGATGGCACAGCATCCGCTCGTCGACAAGGTGGCGTTCACGGGTTCGACCGAGGTCGGCCGCCGCATCATGCAGCTTGCGTCGGGCACCGTGAAGAAGGTCACCCTCGAGCTGGGCGGCAAGTCGGCGAACATCGTGCTCGACGACGCCGACCTCGACCTCGCGGCCGCCGGTGTGTTGTGGGGCACGTTCTTCCACAACGGCCAGGTGTGCGAGTCGGGCACTCGGGCGTTGGTGTCGCGCAAGATCTACGACGAGTTCGTCGGCATGCTCGTGGAGCGCGCCGCCAAGATCGTGATCGGCGACAACATGGACATGGCGACCGATCTCGGTCCGCTCGTCGCGCCGAGCCAGGTCGACACCACCGAGCGTTACGTCAAGCTCGGTCTCGACGAAGGCGCGAAGCTGCTCTGCGGTGGTTCCAAGCCCACCAACCTCCCGGCCGGGCTCGACCAGAGCGCGTACTACCTCCCGACGATCTTCGAGGCCGACAACTCGATGAAGATCGCGCAGGAGGAGATTTTCGGTCCGGTGTTGTGCGTCATCCCGTTCGACTCCGACGACGAGGCGATCAAGATCGCGAACGACTCGATCTACGGCCTCGGCGGCGGCGTTTGGTCGAAGAACCTCGAGCGGGCGCACTCCGTTGCGGCGAGCATGCGCACCGGCACCGTGTGGGTGAACGACTACCACATGATCACGCCGACGCAGCCGTTCGGTGGCTACAAGCAGTCGGGCATCGGGCGCGAGCTCGGCGACTACGGCTACAACGAGTACCGCCAGATCAAGCACGTGTGGCAGAACACCGCCACCGATCGCAACGGCTACCTGCACTTCGCGGCCCTGAGCGGCAACATTTGATCCGGAGTGACGGCGTCCGTTCGCGCGGACGCCGTCACGCATCCGGGCTGCGAAAAACGTGCAACAGGAGCGGGGGCTCGGTCGTCGTAGGGATGTGATCCCGGAGTCGATCGTCGAGCCGAGCGACCCACTGTGGCCGCCGGATCTCGTCGCGCTCTATGCCGCGGAGCGGACGGAGCTCGTCCGCGCCGGGTACCTGATCTGCGGATCCGTTGCCGCGGCCGAGGACGCGGTGCACGACGCGTTGCCCCGGGTCGCTGCTCGTTGGCCCGGTGTCCGACAGGGCCGGAGCTACCTCTACGCCGCGGTCGTCAACGCTGCGCGCGACGGAGCGCGTCGAGAAGGGCGTGCCGCGCGCCTGTTCGCGACCCGCCGCGACGCCGCGCCCGCCCCCGACATGGCCGCCTCCGACATGGTCGCCTTGAGCGCCGACTCGATGGCGTTGCACTCCGCGCTGGCGCGGCTCCCCGTGAACCAACGCACCGCGATCGTGTTGCGATATTTCCTCGATTGGGACGACGAGGCGATCGCAGTCCACTTCGGAGTTCGCAACGCGACCGTACGCAGCCGGGTGCACCGGGGTCTCGTGCGTATGCAGAGGGACTGGAAGCGATGAACGACGACGCGCCGCAGGAACGATTCGAGACCGATCTGCGCGCCGCGCTCGCGACCCTCGCGCGCGACGCGGTGCCGGACACGGAGACGTTGCGGCCCGTCGCCGATCGGCCGGCCGGCGCGGGCGGTCAGCGGCGGCCGGGCCGCGTGTTGGTTGCCCTCGTCGCGGCGATCGCGGTCGTCGCGCTGTCGGCGACCGTCGGCATCGTGGTCGGTCACCGTCCGGTGCGTCCGGCGCGGATCGAATCGCCGAGCCCGTCGATATCGATCGTTCCGCCCGCGCCGCTCGGGCCCCGCGCCGACCAGATGGCCGTGTTCACCGGGCGCGAAGTCATCATCTGGGGCGGCCACTACCAACCGGCGACGGGTACGGCGCCGCCGGTCGCTTCCGCGGCAGATCCGCGTGTGCCGAACGCGCTCGGCGACGGTGCCGCGTTCGACATCGTCACCGCCCGCTGGCGCCGGCTCCCGACCGCTCCGATCACCGCGCGCTATGGCGCGGTCGCGGCGTGGACCGGTTCGGAGATGCTCGTCGTCGGAGGGCTCGGCGCGGTCCCCGCTCCAGGGAACGGCGCGTCTGTCCAAGGCGCGGCGTACGACCCGGCGCACAACCGGTGGCGCCGCATTCCCGACGCGCCGGTATGCGTCAGCGTCGGAGTCTGGGTGCGCACCCGGCTGGTCGTCGGCGGAAACTGCTCGGCGACACCGTTCCGGTTGGCTTCCTTCGACCCGCACCGCAACGCGTGGACCGCGCTGCCCGATCCGCCGGACGCAACGCAACTCGCGGCGGTCTCCGGGACGTTGTACGCGTGGAACGGCGGGGCGAACCGCGGCGCGCGCTTCGACGCGTCGGCGGGGAAGTGGTTCGCACTTCCGGCGCTGCCCGAGCCTCGGTCTCTCGATACCGTCGCGGCCGCGTTTCGCGGCAACCTGGCCGTCATCGGTCCGATATCACCCACAAGTCCCGGCGTTGCCGTCGATGTGCTCGGCCCGGGCGCGAGTGTCTGGCGTCATTTCGATTCGGGCTCGAGCTCACCCCCGGCCGTGCCGGAGGTCGCCTCGGCGCGCGACGTCCTGGTTTGGAATCAAGGCGTCGGCTACGCCTGGATCGCGGGTGATCTCGAGGCCGGCACCGTCGAGATCGCACACGTCGCGAACGGGCCGGCTTCGCTCGATCGCGTCAGCGAGACCCTGCTCGCGATCGGAGCGAGGCGTGTGTTCGTGTGGGGCGGGCAGTCGATACCGAATGGCGCTTCCGGCACGAGTCAACCGAGCGCCGACGGTGCGATCCTCGATTTACCGTAGGCCGCGCCGGAAGTACCGTTGTGGGGTGAAGGTCACCGGGACTCCCGCCGCCGCGAGCATCGTCGAACGGGCGAAGCGCGATCGCCGCGGCGCGCTGGTGTTCACGATCGGCACGGGCTGTTGCGAGTCGACCGCGCCCTTCCTCTACGAGGATTTCTGGCCCGGACCCGACAGCGTTGCGGTGGGCGAGGTCGCGGGGGTGGCCGTCTTCGCGCCCGAGTACCTGCGGGCCCTGTATCCGGACGACGACGGCGTGACGGTCGACGTCGAGGAAGGGTCGCTGGCCGAGTCGATGTCGATCGAGACCGAATACGGCTGCCGGTTCGTCCTTCGCGACCCATCGGGCGTAGCGATCGACCGCCCGGCGCCGGAAGCCTGTGACATCCCCGACTCGGTCTCGGCGCTCCGCGGCCGCGGCCCACAGGAACTTCCGGAAGCCCTACGCAGAGTTCGGATGCGATAGGTCCGCCAGCTTCCCCATACCGTTGCCCGTCGCAGCGCCCGCTGCCGATGGAGGACTGGTGACGATTCCGACCGACGCGCTTTTGGTGGCCGAGCGGGTGCGCAAGACGTACCGCACCGGAGCCGAAGAGGTCGAAGCGTTGCGCGACGTCGACCTCGTGGTGCACGACGGCGAATTCCTCTCTGTGATGGGTCCATCGGGTTCGGGCAAGACCACGCTGCTCAACTGTTGTTCGGGGCTCGACGAGATCGACGGCGGCCGTGTGCTCCTCGACGGCGTCGACCTCCACGCACTGTCGGACGCTCGCCGCACCGCGAATCGCGCGTCGTCGATGGGCTTCATCTTCCAGGCGTACAACCTCATCCCCGTGTTCAGCGCGGTCGAGAACGCGGAGCTTCCGCTCTTGCTCGCCGGTGTCGACGCGAAGGAAGCGCGCCGGCGCGCGTCGGAGACGCTCGAACGGGTCGGTCTGGGTGCGCGCCTGAAGCACCGACCGGCCGAGTTGTCGGGTGGTGAGCAGCAACGCGTCACGGTTGCCCGCGCATTGGCGGGCCGACCGCGCGTCGTCTGGGCCGACGAACCGACGGGCGCGCTCGACTCCGAGACTGCGGGTCAGGTGATGCAGCTCCTGCGCGAGCTGAACGCCGACGGCCTCACGCTCATCGTCGTGACACACGACGAAGGAGTTGGCGCCAGCGCGGACCGCGAGATCAAGATGCGCGACGGCCGGATCGTGAGCGACGAGATCGTCTCCGGGGCAGTCGCGTCCGCCGCGCCGTCGCACTGACGTCTCGATGATCCTCGTCGCGCTGCTTTCGCTGCCCTTCCTGTTCATCCTGGCGCGCAAGCCCGTATTGCGCCGGCTCGCGTTGCGCAACGCGGTCCGTCGTCCGCGCGAGACGGCGCTCGTCATCCTCGGGTCGCTGCTCGGTACGGCGATCATGACCGGCTCGTTCGTCGTCGGCGACACGTTCAACTCCTCGATCCGCCGCATGGCGTACACCCAGCTCGGTCCGGTCGACGAGATCGTGTCGGCCAACGGGCTCGCCGCCGCGTCGACGCTGCGGGCAAAGTTGGGCGGTCTGCACGACCAGAACATCGACGGCACGCTCGCGCTCACACTTGCCCGCGCATCGGCCGCGTCCGTCACCGCGCCGGTGCGCGCCGCGCCCAAGGCACAACTCCTCGAGACCGACTTCACCGCGGCGCGCGGGTTCGGCGGCGACGCGCCGGCGACCGGCATGTCGGGCCCGACCCCGGGTGCGGGCGAGGCCGTGATCGGCGCCGACCTCGCACGCGTGCTGCAGCTACACGCCGGCGACGCGGTCGACGCCTTTGCCTACGGCGTCAACCTTCGGCTGCGGGTCGCGCGGGTTCTCCCGAAGTTGGGCGTCGCGGGATTCTGGGTGGGCGACGAGACGGCGTCGAACAACCTGTTCGTCGCGCCCGGCACGATCGCCGGGATACTTCGGCGCAGCGCGTTGCCCACCGCCGCACCGCCGCAGTCAGTCGTTCTCGTCTCGAACGTCGGCGGCGTCGAGGCCGGCGCGCGCCGCACCGCCGCCGTCGACCGGATCCTCCACTCGCGTCTCGGCGGCGTCGCCGCGAGTGTCAACGACCGCAAGCAGGCCGTGCTCGATCGCGCCGAACGCAGCGGCCACTCGCTCGCCCGGCTCTACACGTCGCTCGGCGCGTTTGCCGTGCTCGCCGGGATCCTGCTTCTCGTCAACATCTTCTTCATGCTGGCCGACGAGCGGAAGTCGGAGCTCGGAATGCTGCGGGCCGTCGGCCTCCGGCGCAGTTCACTCGTCGGCGCGTTTGCGGCCGAAGGTTGGTGCTACGCGGTGCTCTCCGCGATCGCGGGAACGTTCGTGGGTCTCGGCTTGGGACGCGCGCTCATGGCCGCCGCCGCGAACCTGTTCTCGCGGCGCGGCGACGACTCCGGCATCGCTCTGCATTTCGCGTTCAAGTGGGCCAGCGTGCAACGCGGCCTCGTCGTGGGTTTCGTGATCGCCCTCGCAACCGTCATGGTCACAAGTGTCTGGCTCAGTCGCTTCAACATCATCCAGGCGATCCGTGACATCACCGAACCCGCTGATCGCCGGCCGCACCGGCGTTCGAGCTACGTAGGCATCGTGGCCGCGCTGCTCGGCATCGCTTTGACGGGTATTGGGATCCTCAGCGGGGCGTTCCTCGGGCTGATGCTCGGGCCGGTCGTCGTGTTCCTCGGGATCGCCCCCCTGTTGGCCCGCAACTTCCCGCGCACTGCCGTGAACACGGTGATCGGTGCGATCGTCCTGGTCTGGGCCGTGGCCGCGGTCCCGATCGCGATCGGCCTCGGCATCAACGTCGACGTCGTGGTGTTCGTCGTGCAGGGCCTCGTGCTCGTCGGGGCCGCGGTGGTCGTCACCGCGCAACATCAGCGCGCGATCGGCCACGGCGTCGGGCGGATCGCCAAGCGTTCGCTGTCGGTTCGCCTCGGCCTCGCTTACCCCTTGGCGCGCCGGTTCCGGACGTCGATGACCCTCGGCATGTTCGCGCTGGTCGTGTTCATCCTCGTGCTGGTCTCGGTGTTCGCGGCGATGTTCTCGGGCCAGATCGGCGAGTTCACTCGCGACGCCTCGGGCGGATTCAACGTGGTCGTGCAGTCGAACCCGACCAATCCGGTTCCGTTCGACGCGATCGCGCGCGAGCCGGGCGTGCGCGCGGTCGCGCCGCTGGCGACCGTCAACGTGCAGGTCACCTCGGCTCCCGGGCTGACCGGCTCGCGCGAATGGGCGGCGACCGGCTTCGACGCGCGGTTCATCTCACACGGTGCTCCGAAGCTCAACGACGACGGCACGTACCCCAACGATGCCGCCGCGTATCGCGCGGTGCTCGCGTCGCCCAACCTCGCGATCATCGAGGAGTCGTTCCTCGCCTCCGGCGGCGGTCCGCCGCGCCAACAGGTCGGTCTGGGCGATCACTTCACCGTCCAGGACGAAGCCAGCGGCAAATCGCGCACGTTCACCGTCGCCGCGATCACAAAGCCCGACGTCGCGAACAACGGTGTCATGTTCGGCATGTCAGCCGCCCGCGAACTGTTCGGCGCGCGGGCAGTGGCGAACCGGGCGTATGTCGACGCGCGCGACCCGCAGTTGTTCGCCGACGCCTTCGCGGGCCGGTTCCTGGCCAACGGCGGCAAGGCGCAGACGCTGCGCGGGGTCGTCCAGGACGCGATGGCGCAGCAGCAACAGTTCTTCCTCCTCATGCGGACGTACCTCGCGCTCGGCCTCGTCGTCGGCATCGCGGGAATCGGCGTGATCATGGTGCGAGCCGTGCGCGAACGACGGCGCCAAGTGGGTGTCCTGCGCGCGCTCGGGTTCCAGGCCGCGGCGGTGCGCGCCGCGTTCGTGGTGGAGTCGGCGTTCGTCGCGGTCGAAGGGGTCTTGCTCGGCACGGTGCTCGCGCTGCTCTGCGCCTGGTCGATCACGCTCACGGACGCGTTCGGATCGTCGCTCGCGTTCCGCATCCCGTTCGGATCGATCGGGCTGCTCGTCGCCGGGACGTTCGTGTGCGCGCTCCTCACGACGGCCGCGCCGGCGCGGTCGGCGGCGCGCATTCGTCCCGCGGTCGCGCTCAGACTCTCCGACTGAGGTACTCGTCGCCGTGCGACCCGACCTCCTCAGGGAGTCGAGGTTGCGAGCCACGACCTCCACGCGCCGAGGAAATGGGCGAAGAGCATGCGCCCGTCGTCGCCGGGCGGCGGCGGCCACCACATGCTCCACGCGTCCTCGACGTCGTCGAGCGACGGATCGGCCTCACCCAACAGGCGCCGGCGAACGACCGCCGCCGCGACCCGTCGTTGGTCGTCGGTCGACAGGCCGAGGGTCTCGTTGACCATGTGCACGACGCCCGCGACGAACACCGCGTCCTGCACTGCGAGCGAGACCCGCATCGGGTCGGCGTCGGCGCCCCAGTACTCGCGCAGCGCCTTGCGAAAGCCGCGCTCGTCGAAGCCACGACTCGCACTTCGTTGGTGCTGACCCCATACGGAGCGATGGCCACCGCCGCCGAGCACGAGATCGACGAGGCGCCCGAACGGATCCTTGGCGCTCACGCCAGCTTTTGGACGAGCTCGAACATGCGGGCCGTGCAGCCCGCCATCTCGACCGGCGGAAGCAACTCGGTGACGATCTTCTCCGCGATCTCGTGGAGAGCGCGCGCC
Source organism: Acidimicrobiia bacterium (assembly GCA_035996165.1). Lineage (GTDB taxonomy): Bacteria > Actinomycetota > Acidimicrobiia > IMCC26256 > PALSA-610 > PALSA-610. The sequence continues at coordinate 4,180 of DASYJT010000097.1, read as the reverse complement.
GCGGGTGCGTCGGGGTGCGCGAGCACCACGGGCGTTCCCGCGTCGCCGTCGCTCGAGACGGCCGGCTCGATGGGTACGGAGCCGACCAGCGGCGCACCCGTCAGCGCGGCGAGGCGTTTGCCGCCGCCCGATCCGAAGATCGCGTGGCGCGTGCCGTCGGGCGCGACGAACTCGGTCATGTTCTCGACGACGCCCAGGACCTTCAGATAAGAGCGCCGGGCCATATCGGCGACGCGCGCGGCGACCTTCTGCGCGCCGACCGCGGGAGTGGTCACCACGAGCATCTCGGTCTGCGGGAGGAGCCGCGACAGTGCCATCTGGATGTCGCCGGTGCCCGGAGGCATGTCGATGAGGAGGTAGTCGAGGTCGCCCCAGCTGACGTCGACGAGGAACTGCTCGAGCGCCTTGGCGAGGATGAGCCCGCGCCACATCAGCGCGGTGTCCTCGTCGTCGACGAGCAGACCCATCGAAACGACGCGCAGCAGCCCGTCGCCCACCGGGACCTCGTTCGGAGCGATCTTGCCCTTGCCGTCGGCGGCCTTCGCCCCCGCGAGCCGGCCCCTGACACCGAGCATGCGCGGGATCGAAAAGCCCCAGATGTCGGCGTCGAGGACCCCGACGGTGAGGCCTCGGGCGGCGAGGGCGGCGGCCAGGTTGGCGGTAATCGACGACTTGCCGACCCCGCCCTTTCCGCTGCCCACCGCGATCACCCGGGTCGTGGCCGGGACCTCGGTCGCCGGGGCGGACTGCGAGGCGCGCAGCCGCGCCTTCTGCATGAGCGCCGAGCGCTCCTCCTGGGTCATCTCGTCGTACTCGACGCTGACCTCGCCTACGCCGGGAAGGCCGGCGACCTTGGAACGGACGTCGGTGCCGATCTGGCCACGGAGCGGGCAGGCCGCCGTGGTGAGCGCCACCTTGACGACCACGTCGCCGTTGGGGGCGACCCGCACGTCGTGGACCATCCCCAGCTCGGTGATCGAAGCCCGCAGCTCGGGATCGAGCACCCCGGCCAGCACCCCACGGACGTCGTCGGGCGTGGGAATGGGGCTAGGGCTCGGAGTCGGGATGGGGGGCGGATCGCTCATCGTGCTCATGTGACGAATAAAACCAGTGAAGACCTTGAAAATATGCCCGATTGCCAACTACCGTCAAGGAAATGGACCTGCTGGCGGTCTTGAAGGCACTCGGCGACGAGACGCGATTCTCCATGTATCAGGAGCTCGCGGGCTCTACCGCGGCGCTGACCGCGACCGAGCTGGCCGAACGCCTGGGTCTCCATGCCAATACCGTACGGCTGCACCTCGAGCGGCTGCGGGAGGCCGGCCTCGTCGACGTCGAGCCCGTGCACCGCGGCACAGTCGGTAGGCCCCAGCACGTGTACTCGCTCGCGGCGGGCGCCCCCGGCCTCGGCCTCGACCCGCCCAGCTACACCCTGCTCGCCGGGATGCTCGCGATGCTGGCGGAGCGGGTGGGCGCCGAGGGCGTCGACGCCACCGCCGCCGGCCGTTCCTGGGGTGTCGAGGCGGGCAAGCGGACCCACTCGAAGTCGTGCGTCAAGGCGCTGTTCGGCGAGATGGACCGGCTCGGGTTCGATCCCGAGCGGGAGACCCTGCCCGGCGGCAGCACCGACATCGCGTTCTTGCACTGCCCGTTCCGGGAGTTGGCCGAGGCGTACCCCGAGCTCGTCTGCAACCTGCACCGGGGAATCTGCGAAGGCGTCGTTTCCTCGGTCGGCGGGGGAAGAGTCGAGGACTTCGCGACGTTGTACGACCGTGACCCGTGCCGGGTGACCGTTTCCGTCGAAGTATCCTGAGTCAGTTCCGAAATCGAAAGTCTTTCCGGAGGCCCACATGATCGCCCTGACCGAAACAGCAACCACGAAGGTCAAGGAACTGATTGCCGCCGAGGGCCAAGCCGAGTTGTACCTGCGGGTCGCGGTGCGCCCGGGTGGCTGCTCCGGCCTCTCCTACGAGATGTTCTTCGACACCGAGAAGGCCGCCGACGACATCGTCGAGGCCTACGGCGACGTGCAGGTCGTAGTCGACCCGGCGAGTGCACAGCACCTCGTCGGTGCCTCGCTCGACTACAAGGACGGTCTTCAGGGAGCCGGGTTCGCGATTAACAACCCGAACGCGCAGCGCACTTGCGGCTGCGGCCAGTCGTTCTCCTGACGCCGATCTCCTGACGTTTCGTCACAGATTCGCTTGACGGCCCCGCTTCGGCGGGGTCGTTTCGCGTCCGGTCGCCGAAGGGCTGCCGAGTACGGTCGCCACGATGTCGATCACGTTCGTGCTCAACGGTGCTTCCGTCGTCGTGGAAGCCGACGTCGAGCGCGGCGAGTCGCTGTTGAACGTGTTGCGGGAGCGGCTCGGAGTCGTGTCGGCGAAGGATTGCTGCGCGCCCCAGGGCCAGTGCGGTTGCTGCACCGTGTTGGTCGACGGCGAGCCGCGCGTCGCGTGCGTGACGCCTGCAGCCCGGGTCGACGGTCGTGCGGTCACGACGATCGAGGGACTCGACGCGGACACGCGCACACAGACGGCAGAAGCGTTCGTCGCCACCGGCGGCTCGCAGTGCGGGTTCTGTACGCCGGGGATCGTCATGCGCTTCGCGGGCACGCGGGCCCGGGAGGTCGACCGGTCCCTGGCCGCGCACCTGTGTCGCTGTACCGGTTGGCTCACAGTCCGCGACGCGCTGGCCGGTCTCGACGACGCGCCCGCGCGCGATCTCGATGCCGCCGCGCGCCGCGCCACGCTGGAAGCCGGAGGAGTGCAACGCGTCGACGCCGACGTGCCGCTGGGTGGCGCGCTCTTCGCCGACGACACGGCGCCGCGCGACGCCCTCGTCGCCGTTCCGCTACCTCCCGGTTCGACCGCGGACGCCGTCGACGCGGCCGGGCTGCAGTGGGTCGTCGCGGATTCGCTACTCGAGGCCCGGGCGCGCGCCGGAAAGGTGCAGGGTCGGCGGACCACGGTGGAGACGCTCGCGCCGCTGGCCGATCGGATGCCGCCGTGGCCGCCGGGCGGCGTACAGCTCGCGACGCAATGGGTCGAGCCCGCGTACCTCGAACCCGATGCGTCATGGTGTCGGCCCGGCGGCGAGCCCGCGTCGCCGTTGGCGAACGCGGGCGCGTTCGGCGGCAAGGTGCATTCGGCCGCGCCGGTCGCGGCGCGCGAGCTCGCCGACCGGCTCGGGCGGGCGGTCCGCGTCGTGTACGCCCGCGAAGACGTCGTGCGCCTCGGACCGAAGCGTCCGCCGATCGCGGCCGTGGCCGTCGCGCACGACGACGTCGTCGAGATCGAAGGTGTCGTCGCGCGCGGCGCCGACGCACCTCGCGTGTGGCCCGCGCCTGCGGGGGTCGAGGTGCGGGCGCGCTGGACCGAGGTCGACGTGCCCGGCCCTCCCGTCAGCTCCGACCTGCGCGCAGTTGGCCTCGCGGAGCAGGCCGTCCTGGTGTCGGGCGCGCTCGGCCGCGATGTCGAAGTGGTCACGCCGAGTGGAGCGCGCGCGAGTGCGCAGGTCGAGGTCGAACGGGGAAAGGTAGTCCGGGTCGAGGTCGTGCTCGCGGCCGGTGATCCGCTCGACGAGATCGTGTTGCGCTCGTATGCCGTCGGCGCCGCGCACATGGCCGTGGGCTGGGTGACCAGCGAGGGTCTCGCGGTCGACGCCGAGACCGGCGAGATCCACGACCTCACGATCCGCTCGTTCGGCGTGTTGCGCCCGGCCGACACGCCGTCGATCACGGTGACGATCGTCGACGACCCGGCCCCGGCGCGCGCCCGTGCCGCCGACGCGGTGTTCGCCGCGGTCGCGGCGGCCACGTGGAACGCGCTCGGTCGACCCACTACTTTTCCCGCGCGCAGGAGGTGACCATGGCGGTCGAGAGCGTTCCCACACCCAGCGCACCACCGGTGGCCGGGCCCTACTCACCCGCGGTACGCGCGGGCGACTGGTTGGTGCTCGCGGGTCAAGTCGGCCTCGACCCGAAGTCGGGCGCGATCGTCACCGGCGGGGTCGAAGCGCAGGCGCGCCAAGTGCTGGTGAACATCTCGGCGGTGCTGGGCGATTGCGGAGCGACGCTGTCCGACGTGGCCAAGACCACGGTGTTCGTCACCGACATGAACGACTTCGCCACGGTCAATGCCGTGTATGCCGACGCGTTCGGCGACCACCGCCCGGCCCG
>DASYJT010000096.1:0-9526 GCA_035996165.1 Acidimicrobiia bacterium | reverse complement strand
GCGGCGGTGAACGGTTTCTGCACCGCGGGCGGCATGGAGATGCTCGGCGGGTGCGACATCCGGGTCGCATGTCCCGAGGCGAAGTTCGCGGTGATGGAGCCCAAGCGCGGTCTGTTCGCCGGCGGCGGAACCACCGTGCGGTTACCCCGCCAGATCCCGTGGGCGCAGGCGATGGAGTTTCTCCTGTGCGCCGACCTCGTCCCGGCCGAGCGCGCGTTCGAGATGGGCCTGCTCAACGCCATCGTCCCGCGTGCCGAGCTGCTCGACGCGGCGCGCGAGTACGCCCGGCGGATCATCGCAAACGCGCCGCTCGCCGTGCAGGCGACCAAGCAGAGCGCGCTCCAGGGTCTGTACTTCGACGAGGACCTGACGAAGCAGCTGCGAGCCGCGGTGCGCGAGCTGCGCCAGGCCGTCGCCGACGGCGCCGACGCCAACGCCGCGGCGGCCGTCCTCGACCGCCTCGTCAAGGAGCTGCGGTCGCCGTTCGAGAAGGAGGCGAAGCTCTCGAGCGCGATCTTCCGGACCGAAGACGCCAAGGAGGGCCCCAAGGCGTTCGCGGAGAAGCGCCCGCCGGTCTGGCGCGCCCGTTGACGATCGATCCCCGGTCGCCTTGCATCATCGGGGTCGCGGCGCACACGTGGCATCCGGCGGATGTCGGTGACGCCGGCGCGCCGGAGCCCCTCGACATGTGGGAACACGTGGCGCGCGCGGCCGCGGCCGACGCAGGTCGTCCCGCTCTACTCGAACAGCTCGAAAGCATCCAGGTCGTGTACTGCCAAACGTGGCAATACGACGACCCCGTCGCGCGCCTCGCGACGCGCCTTCGTGCCGGCCCCGCGCATCGTCACTATTCCGGGATCGGCGGCACGACCACCCAGCAGCTCGTGAACACGACCGCCGAGCGCATGTTGCGCGGCGAGCTCGACCTGGCGCTGATCACCAGTGCGGAGGCGTTGGCGACGCAGCGGTCGTACAAGAAGCGCGGAGATCGGTATCCCTATTCGCACAAGCCGGCCGAGCGGCGACCGTTCCCGTGGGAGTCGCCGCCCAACCCGATCGAGGTCGCGCACGAGGTGTTCCAGGCCTGGCTGACGTTCGCCGTGTTCGACAACGCGCGGCGGGCGCGCAGCGGCGTCGGCCTCGACGACTACCGCGCCGCGATGGGTCGCATGCTCGCGCCGATGACCGAAGTCGCGGCGGCGAACCCGCACGCGTGGTTCCCGGTCCGCCGCGACGCGGGCAACATCGTCGACGCCCGACCCGAGAACCGGATGGTCGGCTACCCGTACACGAAGTACATGGTGGCGGTGATGGACGTCGACATGGCCGCCGCGTTGATCGTGTCGACACACGAGCGCGCCGATGCGCTCGGAGTCCCGGCCGATCGTCGCGTGTACCTGCGCGGCTGGTGCGAAGGGTTCGATCCCGTTCTCGTCGCCGAGCACCCCGATCTCGGGAGCTCACCTGCGATGGCCGCCGCGAGCACCGAGGCGCTCGCCCGGGCCGGGGCGGGAATCGACGACATCGCGTACCTCGACCTCTACTCCTGCTTTCCGAGCTCGCTCCACTTCGCGGCCGACGCGCTGGGCATCCAACCCACCGACGCGCGGGGTCTGACCGTCACGGGCGGGCTCGCGTATCACGGCGGTCCGGCGAGCGGATACCTCACCCACTCGATCGCGGCGATGGTGGATCGGCTGCGGGCCGACGCGGGCACCGGCGCTCTCGGTCTGGTGAGCGGCGTCGGGATGCACATGACGAAGCACGTCTTCGGCGTGTACTCGAACCGACCGGGCGCGCCCGTCCCGCCCTCCGCGATTCCACCGCCGGTGACCCGGCCCGTGGTCGCCGAGCACGTCGGTGAGGCAACGGTCGCGGCCTACTCGATCGTGCACGGCCGCGACGGCGGCCCGGAACACGGCCTGCTCGTCTGCGATCTGCCCGGGGGGGCGCGCACGTACGCGATCGCCGCCGATGTCGATGTGTGCACGCGTGCAGAACACGAGGAATTCGTCGGGGCTCGGGTCGTTCTGACCCCTGCTCACGTCGACGGTGCATTCGGTCCCGTCACGGTGAACCGGGTGTCGGCATAACGCCGAGCGTGATTGACAAGGCGCGAAGCCATCCGTAGGTTCCACCGTTACACTCACGGTATGTGACCTGGGTCACAGTTCGGCCGGGGTCCGCGCACGTAATTCGCAGCAACTATTCGCAGCTTTTTCGGAATGTCGGTCTGATACGCCGGGCAAGAGCCCGGCCGGAATCGGGGGGAACCGTGGTACGGAGTCGCAGGACGCGTCGGGTGGCGGCGGTTGCCGCCGTTGCGGCGCTCGCGGTAGTCGCGTCGGCATGTGGCGGCGGGAGCAGCAAGGGTGGTCCCGCCCCGACGAACGGCGGCCCGGCGACCACGAAGGGTGTCGCCGACGGCAGCGTCACCAGCGCGACCCCCGTCGCCGGCGGCTCGCTCACGTACGGCATCGAGGCCGACACGAGCGGCGGATTCTGCCTCTACAAGGCCCAACTCGCGATCGGCGGTATCCAGGTCGCGCGTGCGGTCTACGACACGCTCACCATGCCGGGTGGCGACGGCAAGATCCACCCGTACCTCGCCAAGTCGGTGACCGGTAGCGCCAACAACACGGTCTGGACCATCAAGCTCCGGCCCGGCATCAAGTTCCACGACGGCTCGCCGCTCGACGCGCAGACCGTCAAGGACAACCTCGACCACTACCGCAAGGACAACCTGCTCTTCGTCTTCGTCTTCAAGCAGATCAACTCGGTCGACGTGGTCGACCCGCTCACCGTCAAGGTGACCACCTCGGTGCCGTGGAGCGCGTTCCCGTGGTTCCTCTGGAGCAGCAGCCGGCTCGGGATCATGGCCGAGGCGCAGATGAAGTCGCCCGACTGCAACACCAAGCTCATCGGCACCGGGCCGTTCCAGTTCGTGTCGTGGAAGTTCGGCGACAAGTTCGTCGCCAAGAAGAACCCCAACTACTGGTTCAAGGACCCGAAGACGGGTGCGCAACTCCCGTACCTCGACCAGATCACGTTCGTCCCGAAGGAAGACGGCGCGAAGCGCACGACGTCGCTCGAGGCGGGCGACTACCAGATGATCCACACCTCGGACGCGCTGCAGACCGTGCAGATCCGTAAGGACATCGCCGCCGGCAAGCTGAAGGACACCGAATCCGACAAGTTCCCCGAGCTCGGTTACGTGATGTTGAACGTCACCAAGGCGCCGTTCAACAACCTCGCCGCCCGGCAGGCGTTCGCGTACGCAGTCGACCGCGACGAGTACAACAAGCTGCGCAACGGCGGCATCCTCCAAAACGCGTCCGGGCCGTTCGGTCCGGGTGTCGACGGGCACCTCGACGACGCCGGACTCCCCACCTTCAGCCCCACCAAGGCGAAGGAGGCGGCGGCGAAGTACAAGCAGCAGACCGGCAAGGATCTTTCGTTCACCCTCGACCACACCGCCGACCCGTCGACCACGCAGGACGCGGTGGTCGTGCAGCAGATGCTGCAGCAGAACGCCGGCATCAAAGTGCAGCTGAACGCGGTGCCCGACCAGAGCACCTTGATCAACATCGCGATCGGCCGTCAGTTCGACGCAACACTTTGGCGGAACCAGCCCGGCGCCGACGACGACACGCAATACGTGTGGTGGCACTGCGGCAACTCGCCGGCCCCGACCGCCGACCCCAACGGCGCCCCGCCCTGCGACAACCCGGTCAACTTCGGTGGTTTCAACGACCCGGTGATCAGCTCGGATCTCGACAAGGCCCGCTCGAGCAACAGCCCCGCGGCGCGGACCAAGCTCTACGAAGCCATCAACAAGCGGTTCGCTTCGCAGTTGTGGAACCTGTGGTCGCAGTACACGCTCTGGACGGTGGCCTACAAGCCGAGCGTCCACGGTGTCCTCGGTCCGCAACTCCCCGACGGCGGCGCTCCCTTCGAAGGTCTTCCGACCGGGCACCCGGTCGACGGCCTGTGGTGCGACAACGGCAAGTGCTGACAGGCGCGTGACCACGAGCGGCAGGAGCGAAGGAGAGGACAGCACGTGCGTGTGATCGTGCGACGATTGGCCCAGCTCTTGGTCGTGCTGGTCGTCGTCACGTTCTTCACCTCGATCCTCACCGCGCTCCTGCCCGGCGACCCGGTCACGACGATCGCGCCCTTCTCGTCAGCGGAAGATCGCGCCACTATTCGCAACCAGTTGAACCTGAACGAGAACATCGTCGTTCGGTACGGCAAATGGCTCGGCCACTTCGTGACCGGCGACATGGGCCGTGAGTACGCCGGAACGGGCGTGCGCGGGCAGTCGATTTCGGCCCGGATCCACGACTCACTCCCGCGTTCGCTGATCCTGATGCTCTACGTGCAACTGCTGACGTTGCTGATAGCAGTGCCGTTAGGCGTCTATACCGCGTACCGAGCAGGCTCACGGGTCGACGACTTATCGAACGGCGTCGCGTTTTTCTTGCTCAGCATTCCGGTATACGTGACCGCGACGCTCATGCTGCTGTTCCTGAGCGTGCAACATCATCTCTTACCGAGCGAGGGTTGGGTCGCGCTCGCGAGTGATCCGGTTTCCCATTTCAAGCACCTCGCCATGCCGGTGCTCGCGATCACGGTCGGTCAGGTCGCGGTGTACGCCCGCCTGCTCCGCAGCGACATGGTCGCGACGCTGCAGGAGGATTACATCCTCATGGCGAAGAGCAAGGGGATCAGCGACCGGCGCGTCCTGTGGCGCCACGCGTTACGGCCTTCGAGCCTCACCCTGTTGACCGTCGCCGGAATCAACGTCGGTCAGCTCGTCGGTGGCGCGCTCATCGTCGAGGTGATCTTTCATCTGAACGGTCTCGGCTTTGCGATCAGCGATGCGATCAATCGCCGTCAATACATTGCGTTGCAGGACTACATCGCCGTGATCGCAATCGTGTACGTGCTCGTCAACTTCGCGGTAGATGCGCTCTACCGCGTGCTCGACCCGAGGATCCGCGGTGCTCGAATCGGCTGACACCGAACTCGAAGCAAGCGCGGCTACGGCCGCCGTCGAAGACCTCCCCGACGAGGTCTTCGAGGAACGCAAGATCGGCGTGCTGGCCTGGATCGGCATCGGCTGGCTCGTTTTCGTCGTCCTCATCGCGGTACTGGCCCCCGTGCTCCCACTGAAATCGCCGATGGTCGGCGACTACGCGCACCCGCAGGCGGGGCTCTTCAGCGCCGGGCACATCCTCGGCAGCGACGACTCCGGGCGCGACGTGCTGAGCCGGGTGATCTGGGGTGCCCGCTCGTCGCTGCTCATCGCGGTCGGATCGGTCGCGTTCGGCACGTTGATCGGGGGCTTCCTCGGATTGGTTGCCGGCTTCAAGGGCCGCGCCACCGACTCCATCCTCACCTCCATCTTCAACATCCTCTTGGCGTTCCCCCAGTTGATCCTCGCCCTCACCCTCGTCTCGGTCCTGGCGCCCGTGAAGACCTCGGGAGCCGCGTCGTCGGGTGAATGGGCGCATCGCATTTCCGTTGTGATCATCGCGATCGGGATCGTGTCGGTCCCTCTCCTCGGCCGCATCACGCGCGCGAGCGCGATCTCGTGGTCGCAGCGCGAGTTCGTGATGGCCGCGCGCGCGCAGGGAGCGACGAACCGGCGCGTCATGCTCCGCGAAGTTCTCCCGAACGTCATGCCCGCGATGTTGTCGATCGCGCTCCTCGGCGTCGCGATCGTCCTCGTGCTGGAAGGCGCCTTGTCGGTCTTCGGCGTCAGCATCCAAGAGCCCGATCCTTCGTGGGGCAACATGATCTATTCGCAGCTGAGCAACCTCAACTCGGCTCCCGCGGTGTGGATCGTGCCGTCGGTGATGATCTTCGTCTCGGTGCTCGCGCTCAACTACCTCGGCGACGTGGTGCGGGCGCGGTTCGACGTGCGCGAGAGCGCACTGTGAGCCCCCGCCGCCGGCGTGTCGCCGTCCCCGGCACCGAACGCTTCGCCGACGCACCGGTCGAGGGTCCGCTGCTCGAGGTCGACGACGTCAAGACGCAGTTCAAGACGCCCCGCGGCCTCGTGCACGCCGTCGACGGCGTGTCGTTCACGCTCGAGCGGGGCAAGACGATCGGGATCGTCGGCGAGTCGGGCTGCGGGAAGTCGGTGCTGTCGCGCTCGATCATGGGACTCCTGCCGAACAACGTCGTGCGCCACGGCAGCATCCGCTTCGAGGGCAACGAGATCGGCCGCGGCACGAGCAACGAGATGCGCCACTACTGGGGCACGCAGATGGCGATCGTGTTCCAGGACGCCATGACCGCGCTCAACCCCGTCATGCGCATCGGCAACCAGCTGATGGAGTCGGTGCGCTTCCACTTCGACGTCACGAAGGATTACGCGGAGGAAACCGCGCTCGCGCTCCTCACGTCGGTCGGCATTCCCGAGGCCGAGCGCCGGATGCAGGAGTACCCGCACCAGCTCTCGGGCGGCATGCGCCAGCGGGTGATGATCGGCATCGCGCTCGCGTGCGGCCCGAAGCTCCTCTTCGCCGATGAGCCGACCACGGCGCTCGACGTCACGGTGCAGGCGCAGATTCTCGACCTCTTGCAACAACAGCAACGGGAGCGGTTCATGTCGATGGTGCTGGTCACGCACGACCTCGGTGTCGTCGCCGGCCGCACCGACGACATCGCGGTGATGTACGCGGGCCGCATCCTCGAGCGCGCCCCCACCCGCTCGTTGTTCGAGCACACGCGTCATCCCTACACGGAGGCGTTGCTCAAGTCGATCCCGAAGCTCGCCATGCCGAGCCACTCGAAGTTGGATGCGATCGCCGGACGGCCGCCCGACCTCGTGAAGCCCCCGCGGGGATGCAAGTTCGCGGCGCGCTGCCCGTACGCGCAGCCGAGGTGCATCACCGACGAGCCGCCGTTGGTCGACGCCGACATTCCCGGCCACGCCTACCGCTGCTTCTTTCCGGTGGGAAGCGACGCCGGGGTCGAGGCGCTCGCTCGTAACCTCGCGGCCGGCGAGACCGCAACCGGTCTTCCCGTGCGCAAGGAGGGTGAAGCTGTGCTCACCGGGACCACCGTCTGATGGCCGGGACCGGCACCGCCCATCTTCGGCCGCGAGGCGAGGCGCTGCTGCGCGTCGAGGATCTCGTCGTCGAGTTCCCGGCCGGCCGCAGCGGGCTGAAGGTCCATGCGGTCTCGAACATCAGTCTCGACGTGGTGGAGGGCGAAACCCTCGGACTCGTCGGGGAGTCGGGCTGCGGCAAGTCGACCACCGGTAAAGCCATCATGCAGTTGCCCGCGCCGACGTCGGGAGAAGTGCTCTTCGAAGGCCGCGACATGAGCAAGCTCTCGGGTGAGGAGCAGCGGCGCACCCGCACGCGGATGAAGATGATCTTCCAGGATCCGATCTCGTCGCTGAACCCGCGGCGCAAGGTCGAAGACATCATCGCCGAGGGTCTGCGCATCTGGAACGTCGGCACCGCGGAGGAGCAACAGAAGAAGATCGACGACATGATGCTCTCGGTCGGTCTCGATCCGGTGCTCCAACGCGGTCGTCGCCCGCATCAGTTCTCGGGCGGACAGTGTCAACGGATCTCGATCGCGCGCGCCGTCATCACCGAGCCCAAGCTGATCATCTGCGACGAGCCCGTCTCCGCGCTCGACGTTTCGGTGCAGGCGCAGATCCTGAATCTCCTCGAGGAGATGAAGACGCGCTACGGGCTTACGCTGATCTTCATTGCCCACGACCTCGCGGTCGTCAAGAACGTGAGCGATCGCGTCGTCGTCATGTACCTGGGCAAGATCTGCGAGGTCGGCACGCCCGACGTCATCTACCAACAGCCCGCTCATCCGTACACGCGAGTGCTGCTCGACGCGATCCCCGTGCCCGACCCGAGCATCCGTCCGGAGGCCCGGGCCAAGGTCATCGGCGAGATCCCGTCGCCGGTCGCGCCGCCGTCGGGTTGTCGTTTCCGCACGCGATGCCCGAAAGCGCAGGCGAAGTGCGCCGACGAGGAGCCGCAGATCCGGGAGATCACCCCCGGGCAGTTCGTCGCCTGCCACTTCCCGCTCGCGCCGGGCGAGTCGCTTCCCACCACGAATGGTTCGGCACCGCTCGCGAGTTAGCTGCGGGGCAGGCCGAGGATGCGCTGGGCCACGATGTTCTTGTTCACCTGCGTGGTGCCGCCGGCGATCGTGAGGGCCCGGCTGTAGACGCGATCACGGGCCCACGCGCCGTCGAGCGCGTCGGGACCGAGCACCTCCGAGGCGACCTCGGTGATGTGCTGTTCGGCTTCGCTCCACAGGAGCTTGGCGATGCTGCCCTCCGGGCCCATCGCGCGTCCGTGCAACTCGGCCGACAGTGCGCGCTCCGAGATCAGCTTGAGCAGCTCGCCCTCCATGTAGACGCGGGCGACGTGTTGGCGGATGACCGGATCGTCGGCGGCGCTCCGGCCGTCGCCGAGCGGGGTCGACCGGGCGACGTCGATCAGGCGCCGGACCTTGGCGCGCGTGCCGAGATGCAGCTTCGCCACCGTGCCGCGCTCGTAGGCCAGGGTCGTCATCGCGACGCGCCAGCCCTCGTTCACCGGGCCGAGCGTGCAGTCGACGGGAACGCGCACCTCGGTGAAGAAGATCTCGTTGAATTCCTTCTCGCCGGTGATCGTCTCGAGCGGCCGGACCTCGACACCCGGCAACGTCATGTCGACGAGCAGGCACGTGATGCCCTTGTGCTTCGGCACGTTCGGGTCGGTGCGTACGAGCAGCTCGCACCAGTTGGCGAGATTGCCGAGCGTGTTCCACGTCTTCTGACCGTTCACCACCCAGTGGTCGCCGTCGGCGACGGCCGAGCAACGCAGCGACGCGAGGTCGGAGCCCGCGTTCGGCTCGGAGAATCCCTGGCACCAGATGTCGTCGCCCCGCAGCATGCGAGGAAGGAGGGTGGCCTTCTGGTCGGCGGTGCCGTGCTCGATGATTGCGGGAGCGATGTTCGACAGGCCCAGCGGGTTGAGCGTGCCGGGTGCGTGCGCGCGGTGCATCTCCTCGGCGTAGACCACCTGTTCCATCACGCTCGCGCCGCGGCCGCCCCATTCCTCGGGCCACGCGATCGCGGCGAGGCGCGCGTCGGCCAGCGTGCGGTTCCACTCGCGCAGGCGCTCGAGCCGCTCACCGCCGAGCTCCATCGAACCGCCGCCCAAGCCGTCACCGGCGAGGTCGGCGGGAAGGTGTGCGTCGAGCCAGGCGCGGAACTCCTTGCGGAACGCCTCGGCTTCGGCCGGGTAACGAAAATCCATCTGATGGTTCCTACTTTTCGATTCCACCGCGCGCGAGCTGCTCGTCGAGCTCGCGTTGTTTGGCGACGTTCTCCGCGTGCAGTTCCTCGGTGGTTCGCACCCGGCCGTCGACCTTCAGCTCGCCCATGATGTGCACCTCGCCGAGCGTTTCCTGCATGTAGGTCGGTCCGTCGGCGGTCGGGACGAACCAGCCGGTGGGGCACATCGTCAGCACCTCCACGAACGTGAAGCCGTCG
>DASYJT010000095.1:0-2221 GCA_035996165.1 Acidimicrobiia bacterium | reverse complement strand
GCGGGGCTGTTGTACGCCGCGCTGCTCGGGATGATGGTCGTGCTCGCGTGGCGATCGATGCGTGGTCGCGATCCGATCACCATCGCGCTCGCGTGCGCAGTGGTCGCCTATGTGGTGCAGCAACAGTTCCTGTTCCCGTTGAGTGAGATCGATCCCCTCTTCTGGGTGTGCGCCGGGATGCTGACGGCCACTCGGGTAGGTACGCCAATGCCGCGGCGGCGGGTGCCCCGCGTCGTTCCCGCGGTCGTCGCGCTCTTCGTGCTGTTCGGCGTGTTCATGGGGGCGCGCGAGGTGCTCGCGGATCGGTTGCTCAGGCGCGCGGCGGACGCACCGGGCGCGACTGATCTGCGGGATGCCGACCGCGCCACGCGGCTGCGATCCGACTCGATTCGCACGTGGTATGTCGCGGCCCGCGTCGCCGCGCGCGGACCTGCGCTCACCGATGTCGACGCCGCGGTCGCGCGCGTCGCGCGGGGGCTGCAGCGGTCTCCGCGCGATCCCGCGTTGCGCGGGCTGAACGCCGACCTGCTGGTAGAGCGCGCGCTCAGGTCGGGCCTCGACGACGACCGGGCGCGCGCACGGACCGTCGTCGTCGGCTATCTCGCGGCCGCGCCCGAGAACCCCCGGCTGTGGCTCGATCGGGCCGCGGTGGCGCACCTCGACGGCGACCGGGCAGCCGAACGGGCGGCGTCCGATCGGGCGGCGCAACTCGGGGCCGTTCCTGGCTCGGCGGCCGGCGGGCAGAAATCGTGAACCCCGGCGGCGACTCGGACGTGTACGTCCCGATGGAAGCGCAACGCATGCAACAGACTCGGGTCCGAATCGCGGGGCACGTCGCCGGCGGCGAGCTCGAGCCGGACGATTTGCTCGACGGTCTGGTGGTGCTGGCGGAGATGAGCGAACCCGAGGGGAGCCCGCTGCCGCCCGCGGCCCATGTGCCGGACGGCGGCGTGGCTTTCGCCGAGTTCTACCGGGCCGACTACGCCAACGTGGCCCGGGCGTTGAGCTACACGCTCGGCAGCGTCGATCTCGGCCGCGAGGCCACCGACGAAGCCATGGCGCGCGCGTACGCCCGTTGGAACAAGATCCGCGACTACGACAGTCCCGCCGGTTGGGTCTATCGCGTGGGTCTCAACTGGGCGTACTCGACGCGTCGGCGGTTGCTGCGCTCGCTTCCGTTCACGGAACACGGACACGCATCGGCGGCCGAACCGCCGATCTCCGACCCGGCGATCGCCGACGCGCTGCGCAAGCTCGACGTGAAGCTGCGGTCGGTGGTCGTCTGCCGGATGTTGCTCGACTGGTCGGTCGAAGAGACCGCCGACGCGTTGCGCATCAAGCCGGGAACGGTGAAGAGCCGTCTTCACCGCGCACTTGCATCTTTGGAACGTTCACTCGGACACATGAGGTCGTGACCATGCAACTCGAAGACCAACTCCGCGCCGCGCTCCGCCGCGACGCTGCCGAACTCCAACCGGTCGGACCGGGTCCCGACCACGCCCGCCGGCGTGCGCATCGGCGCAAGCGGCGGATGCAATCGGGCGTGCTCGCCGCGAGCGCCGCGGTGCTCGTCGGCGGAACCCTCGCCGAGATCGGGACCCGCTCGTCGAGCGGCGGTCCGCGCGTCGCCGCGCAGCCGACCGATTCGCAACCGACCCCCGATCTCGCGTGGCGCAGCGTCGACGGGACCGTGCTCGATCAGTACTCGCCGAAGACGAACTCCGACGGCGTTACGTATGCGCTGTCGACGGCGCCGGGATTCATCGGGCCGATCACGAACACGACGCCGCAGGAGCTGTACGCCTCTCGCGACGGCGTCAGCTGGACACACACGTCGCTCGGTGCGGCCCCCTGGCTCGCCGATCTTGCTCCCGGCGACAACGGCGTGTTGTACGCGGTCGGGACCGGACCGAGCTCGCAAGTCGGCGCGAACGACTACCGGCTGAAGACATCGTCGAACAGCGGTGCGCAGTGGGACGACACGCCGATCCCGGTGCAGCTCGCGACGCCGCACGCGTCGGTGAAACTCCAGCCGACGACGAGTGTGCACGTCGCGCGTGGTTCCCATGCCACGGTGGTCGCGGTGCAGGCGTCGTACTCGCTCGACCTGACGGCCCCCACCGGCGACCTTCAGTCGTACCGCACAACCGACACCGGTGTGGAGATCCTCGACTTCTCTGCGTGCAACAAGAACAAGCCGACCACGGTCACGGTCGACGGC
>DASYJT010000094.1:0-9314 GCA_035996165.1 Acidimicrobiia bacterium | reverse complement strand
GGGCTCGACGACCTCGTCCGCGCGACCTTCCCACCCGCTTCGGTGACGGGCGCGCCGAAGCCTCGCGTGCTGCAGGCGATCGAAGACCTCGAGCCGGTCCGGCGTGGTGTGTACTGCGGCGCCTTCGGGTGGATCGACGGTTCGCGCGGGCGCGTCGAGCTCTCTGTCGCGATCCGCACGTTCACCATCGCCGGCGGCCGTACCTATCTCGGGATCGGTGGAGGGATCGTCGCCGACTCGTGCGCGCACGACGAGTGGATCGAGACCGAGCTCAAGGGCGCCCGGCTGTTACGGGCGGCCGGGGCGAAAGCATCCGTCGATCTGACCGCCGACGTGCGATGACGGCGTGGATCGACGGCCGGCTCGTCGCATTGGCCGACGCGCGCGTCTCGGTGCTCGACCACGGTCTCGTCGTCGGCGACGGAGTGTTCGAGACGCTGCGCGTCTACCGCGGCGTCCCCTTCGCCTGGACTCGTCATCTCGCCCGGCTGCGAGCGTCCGCCGACGGCCTGGGCCTGGAGATCCCCGACGTCACAGTGTTGCGCGACGCCGCCGACGCGGTCCTGCTCGCGAACGAGCTGACCGAGGCCCGGCTCCGCATCACCGTGACCGGTGGGATCGCGCCTCCGGGTTCGGGCCGGGGCGACGCGCCACCTTGCGCATTCCTCCTCGCGTTCCCGATCGAAGCCGCGGCCGAGAGTGTCGACGTCGTGGTCGCACCCTGGACCCGGAACGAGAACGGTGCGTTGGTCGGTCTGAAGACGATCTCGTACGCGGCAAACGTGCGCGCGCTCGCGTTCGCACGGGAGAAGGGTGCGGGCGAGGCGATCTTCGCGAACACGAAGGGCAACCTGTGCGAGGCCACGGGTTCGAACGTGTTCCTCGTGCGCGACGGCGTGCTCGTCACGCCACCGTCCGGCGCGGGTTGCCTCCTGGGCGTGACGCGCGCGCTCGTGCTCGAGCTGGCGAAGTCGTCGGGTATCGACACCGAGGAACGCGACGTCCCGATCGGCGCACTGGGCGACTGTGACGAGGCCTTCCTCTCGTCGACGACTCGCGAGGTGCAGCCCATCGCGCACATCGACGGGGAGCCGCTGCCGAACGTGTGCGGCCCGGTAAGCGAACGGCTCGCGGCCGCGTTCCGGGATCTCGTCGGGCGCGATCTCGACCCGTAGTCCTCAGTTGCCGGTTGCGTGGCGGAGGTGCACGACATCGCCGGCACTGACGACCCGGCCGTCGACCACGAGGAACCCCTCGTCGGTCAGGGCCGTCGCGGTCCCTTCGAAGGTCTCGCGCGCGAGCTCGACCCGCACGCGCCGACCCAACGTGGCGGATTGCGCGATCGCGTCCGCGACAACCCCGTCGAGGGCGGAGAGGCGCGCGTCGTACGCGCGCAACCATGCGACGAGGAGCTGCTCGCGGTCGACGGGCACCGCCGTCGCGATGTCGACCAGATCGGGCGGCAGCGCATCCGGCCGGACGTTGCACCCCATCCCGACCACCACCGCACCCACGCCATCCGCCTCGGCGAGAACGCCGGCGAGCTTGCGATCGTCGACGACGACGTCGTTCGGCCACTTCAGTCCGGGCCGGGCCGTCGAGCCCGCGTCGAGCCGGTCGATTGCGTCGAGGGCGGCGAGCCCGGCCGCGAGCGTGACGAGGTGCGTGCGCTCGACGGGCAGAGCGGGCCGGAGCAGGACCGAAACGAGCAGCGCGGACCCGGCGGGCGCGACCCACGTTCGGCCGAGCCGGCCCCGGCCCGCCGTCTGCTCGTCGGCGACCGCGACCACACCCTCCGGCGCACCCTCGCTCGCGCATTGGAGCAGGTACCGGTTGGTGGAGTCGACGACCTCGAACCAACGGACGTCGCGGAATCGGGTGCCCGCGAGATCGGGATGGCTCCAAACCGCGGGCTCGCGCGCCGTCACGATCGCTCCTTCCGCGGCTCGCGCGCGTCACTTCGCTGGGCCCGCACGCTCACCCGTAGGATACGCAGCCGTGCTCACGAAGATCCTGATCGCCAACCGCGGCGAAATCGCGATACGCGTCATGCGCACATGCCGGGAGCTCGGCATTGCCAGCGTCGCCGTGTACTCCGAGCTCGACCGCGACGCCGCCCACGTCCGTTACGCCGACGAGGCCTACGCCCTCGGCGGCCAGACTGCGGCGGAGAGCTACCTCAACACCGATGCGATCCTCGACGCGATCCGCAAGAGCGGCGCCGACGGAGTGCACCCGGGTTACGGGTTCTTCTCGGAGAACGCCGACTTCGCCCGGACCGTGACCGAGTCGGGCGTCGCGTGGATCGGCCCGCCGCCCGAGGCAATCGAGGTCATGGGCGACAAGATCTCGTCGCGACTCGCCGCGGCCCGCGCCGAGGTCGAGAGCGTGCCGGGCACCACGACGCCGATCACCGACGCGAGCGAGATCGTCGAGTTCGGCGACAAGTTCGGATACCCGGTCGCGATCAAGGCCGCGTACGGAGGCGGCGGGCGCGGCATGAAGGTCGTCGAACGCGCCGAAGACGCGTCGGGCGCGTTCGATTCCGCGGCGCGCGAGGCGCAGGCGTATTTCGGGCGGCCGGAGTGCTACCTCGAGCGCTACCTCACGCGCCCCCGCCACATCGAGCTCCAGATCTTCTGCGACACGCACGGAAACGGTGTGTACCTGAGCGATCGCGACTGCTCCACCCAACGCCGGCACCAGAAGCTCATCGAAGAGGCGCCCGCGCCGAACATCCCCGACGAAACGCGTCGCGCGATGGGCGAGGCCTCGGTGAAGGTTGCCCTCGCGTGCGGCTACGTCAACGCCGGCACGGTCGAGATGCTCTACCAGGACGGCGAGTTCTTCTTCTTGGAGATGAACACCCGGCTGCAGGTCGAGCACTGCGTCACCGAAGAAGTCACCGGTCTCGACCTCGTCGCCGAGCAACTCCGGGTCGCGGCGGGCGAACCCCTCTCGTTCACCCAGGAGTCCGTCGAACGCCGCGGTCACTCGATCGAGTGCCGCATCAACGCGGAAGACCCGACGAAGAAGTTCCTGCCCTCCCCCGGGACCATCACCCGACTCCGCGTGCCTTCGGGCCCGGGCGTGCGTTGGGACGGTGGCTACGAAGAGGGCGACACGATCTCCCAGTACTACGACAACCTCGTCGGCAAGCTCGTCGTCTGGGCGCCCGACCGTGACCGCGCGATCAACCGCATGGTGCGTGCACTGTCGGAGTTCGAGATCAGCGGCATCAAGACCACCATCCCCGCGCACCTGGCGCTGTTGCCCACGACCGCGTTCCGCGAAGCGACGCACTCGACGAAATGGGTCGAAGAGGAAGTCGACCAGTCGGAGTTCGCGAGCCACGTCGGCGATGCCAACGCCCTGAAGGTCACGCCGCCCGCCGACAGCGCCCCGCTCGTGGAGCAGACCGTCCCCGTCGAGGTCGACGGCCGGCGCTACTCGGTGAAGGTCTGGTTGCCCGACGCTCCCGCCCGCACCGGCGGCTCGTCGGGAGCAGGCCGCGGCCGGCCGAAGCCCGCGCTCACCGGTGGCAGCGGCGGCGCCGGCGGAAGCGGCACGGTGACCGCACCGATGCAGGGCACGATCGTGAAGGTTCTCGTCGAGGTCGGAGCCGCAGTCACGACCGGCGATGCGTTGGTGGTGCTCGAGGCGATGAAGATGGAGAACCACATCAACGCCGAGACGTCGGGCACCGTCAAGGAGATCCGCGTGGTCGCCGGCGACTCCGTCGGCACCGGCGACATCCTCGCCGTCATCGAATAACCCCCCCCGCCCCCAAAATCCCCCAACAGTTGGCAGGGTTTTCGTTGTCACGCAACGATATTCCTGCCAACTGTTGGGGGAAAAGTGGGAGCATCGGGCGCATGAGCTTGCCGATCTTTGTCGTCGACGCGTTCGCGGCCGAGCCGTTTCGGGGGAACCAGGCCGCGGTCGTGCTCGACCACGGCGAGCCGGCGTGGATGCAGAGCGTCGCCGCGGAGATGCGCTACTCGGAGACGGCATTCGTCCGGGAGCGTGAACGGGGGGGTTTCGATCTGCGGTGGTTCACGCCGGAGGTCGAAGTCGACCTGTGCGGGCACGCCACTCTCGCGAGCGCGCACGTGCTCTTCGAGACGGGCGCCGTCGCGGCGGGCACAACCATCCACTTCCTCACACGCGGTGGCGAGCTGCGGGCCGAGCACGCGGGCCAACGAGGGATCACGCTCGACTTCCCGGTCGCGGAACCAGTCGCCGCTCCGCCGAAGCCCGCACTCTTCGACGCGCTCGGCCTGAGCCCGAGTGCGTTCCTCCGGACCGACGGCGACTTTTACATGTGCGTCGTCGACGATCCGGCGATCGTGCGCAATCTCGCGCCCGACTTTGCGAAGCTCGGCAACCTTCCCGACGTGCGCGGCGTCTACGTCACCGCGCCGGGCGACGCGGGTTACGACATCGTGTCGCGCTGTTTCGCTCCCCGCGTCGGGATCAACGAAGACGCGGTCACCGGATCGATGCACTGTGTCCTCGTCGCGTACTGGGCGCCGCGACTCGCCAAAGACGAGCTCCGGGCGTTCCAGGCGTCGGCGCGCGGCGGCGAAATGACCGTCACGCGCAAAGGCGACCGAGCATTGCTGACCGGCCGCTCCACGACCGTGCTGTCCGGCGATCTACATGCGTGAACGGTGCCAGGCGAGCTGGGCGCGTACGCCGTCGGCCAGCGACACCTCGGGCGCCCACCCGAGTAGCTCGCCCGCGCGACTGACCGAACCGCCGTTGCGGAACGCGTCGCCGGCCTGACGCTCCTGCTGGTCGATCTTCACCGGGGCGCCCGCGAGGTCGCCGACCAGGTCGATCAGCGCGGAAAGGGTGATCTCTCCCCCGCCCGCGAGGTTGCAATACGACCCGGGCGGAATATCGGCCTCGCTCGCGAGCAGGTTGCCGCGCACGATGTCGTCGACGTACGTGAACTCTCGGATCTGTGAACCGTCGCCGTAGCGGGGGAACGAAGTGTCGTGGAGGGCGGCCTCACACAGCCGGTGGATCGACATGTCGGGTCGTTGGCGCGGGCCGAACACCGTGAAGTAGCGCAGAGAGACAGTCGAGACACCCCAGTTCTCGGCGTACAGCGAACACAGGTGCTCGGCCGCGAGCTTCGTGACGCCGTACGGATTGAACGGCCTCGGCAGGTCGTCCTCCCGCGTTGGATAGCGCGGTTGGTTGCCGTATACCGACGACGACGACGCGTAGACGACGCGCGCCGACGGACGAGCGGCGACGACGGCCTCGAGCAAACGCTGCGTCGCCAACACGTTGTGACCGACGTAGTCGCCGAAGCCCCCCGACCACGACAGGCGCACGCCCGCCTGCGCGGCCTGGTGGAACACGGCGTCGACGCCGTCGAGCAATGGCTCGATCGCCGCATCCCGTAGGTCGACTGCGACCATCTCGAACCCGGCGTGCCCGCGCGCCACCGCGAGGTTCTGCTGCTTGACGTCGGCGTCGTAGAAGGGCGTGAAGCAGTCGACGCCGACCACGGAATCACCCCGCGCGAGCAGGGCATCCGCGATGTTGCTCCCGATGAACCCGGCGACCCCGGTTACCAGCGCGCGCACGTCAGGACGCGGCGTCCGCGAGCGACTCCGACAGCGCGGGATGCACCAGCAGCGAGTCGACGATGTCGACGACCTTCAAGTGATTGGTGACCGCGACCGCGATCACGGAGATCAGCTCGGCCGCGTTGCGCCCGACGATCGCCCCGCCGAGGACAACGCCGGTAGCGGGATCCGACAGGATCTTCACGAAGCCGCGCGTGTCGCCGTTGATCAGTGCCTTGGGATTCGCGGAGAACGGCACCTTGGTGACCCGCAGCTTGCGCCCGGCCGCGAACGCCTCGGCTTCGGCGACACCGACCTCGGCGATCTCCGGGTCGGTGAAGATCGCCTGGGCGGCCTTGTCGTAGTCGAGGTGGCGGTGCGCGCGCGCGGTGAGGCCCATCACGTGCTCGGCGATCTTGCGGCCCTGCATCGCGGCGACCGACGAGAGCGGCAACCGCCCCGACACGTCGCCCGCCGAGTAGATGTGCGGCAGGTTCGTCTGACAGTGCCGGTTACCGGGGATGTACCCGTGATCGTCGACCTCGACGCCGGCGGCCTCGCACCCGAGCTCCTCGCTGTTCGGGATCGAGCCGATGCACAGCAGCGCGTGCGAACCGTCGACCGCGCGGCCGTCGTCGCATGCGATGAAGACCTTTTCGTTGTCGCGCCCCATCGAGATCGCGCGCGCGCCCTTGAGCAGCTTCACGCCGCGCCGGAGGAACTCGTCTTCCAACGTCGCCGCGACCTCGGGATCCTTGTAGGGCAGCACCTGTTGGCGCGAGACGATCAGCGTCACCTTCGACCCGAGCGCGCTGAACATGTGCGTGAACTCGACGCCGGTGACGCCCGAACCGACGACGACGAGATGTTCGGGGATCTCGGGCGGCGGATAGGCCTGGCGAGTGGTCAGGATGCGTTCGCCGTCGACCACCGCCCACTCGGGGACGCGCGGCCGCGACCCGGTCGACAGCAGGATCGCGTCGGCTTCGAGCTCGACGGTTCCCTCGGTGGTGTCGGCCGCGATCGTGTACGCGCCGGTGAGGCGCGCGGTGCCGCGGATGAGGCGCACACCCTGCGACTCGAGCAGGCTCGTGACGCCCGTGCGCAGCTTCTCCTCCATCTCCGAGATGCGGTCGCGCAGCGCCGCCACGTCGAGCCGCCCCGAGGCCTCCAGCCCCATCGTCTTCGCGAGGGCCAGCTCGGTGAGCTCGTTGCCGGTCGCGACCATCGCCTTGCTGGGAATGCAGTCCCAGAGGTGCGCGGCGCCCCCGACGATGTCTCGCTCGATCATCGTCACGTCGGCGCCGATCGACGCCGCGACGGTCGCCGCCGTGTTGCCCGCGGGACCGCCGCCGATGATCACCAGTCGCACGGCCATGTCGGCCAGGCTACGCGCCGCGGGCCGCATACCCTGACCGTCCGATGCAAGAACTCCTCGTCGACGAGCTCACCGGCGATCGCGTGATTCTCGCCCCCGCGCGGGCCTTGCGGCCCGACACGTTCCGCGTGAACGCCGAGCCACTGCCCGCCCGAGTGGCGACCTGCCCGTTCTGTGCGGGCAACGAGCACGAGACTCCGCCCGAGGTCGCGCGCCTCGGCGCGGGCGCCGGCGACACACCCGGCTGGACACTGCGCGTGGTGCCGAACAAGTACCCGATCGTCGGCGACGGAGTGCCGGGCGCGCACGAGGTCGTCATCTTTTCCCCCGCCCACGACGCCGATCTCGGCGCGCTCTCACCGAGTGCGGCGGCCGATGCCTTGGTCGCGCTCCGCGACCGCGCCCGATTCCACATTGCGAACGGTTGCGTCTACGCGCAGGCATTCGTGAATCAGGGCAAGCCCGCGGGCGCGTCGATCGAACATCCGCACGCGCAGCTCATCGCGCTCGATTTCGTTCCGGCGCGCGCGCAAGCTCGGCTCGACCACTTCACCCCGGCAAAGTTCACGAACGACCAGCGGCACCAAATCACCGACGGCGCGGTCGTCGTCTGGTGCCCGCCGGCCTCTCCCACACCGTTCACCATGCGCGCCGCACTCTCGGAGGGCGGCGCACGGTTCGACGAGGCCACCGACGACGACGTGCGCGCGGTCGGGGCCGCGTTGTGCGATGCGATCGGCGCGCTCCGGAATGCACTCGGCGCGGTGGCCTACAACGTCATGATCGAGACCGCGCCCCGCGACCACACCGGCTCCTTCCGCTGGTGGGTCGACATCGTTCCCCGCATCTCCGTCGCCGCGGGCTTCGAGCTGGCGACCGGCCTCTCGGTCAACATCGTCCCACCGGCCGACGCGGCCGCGGCGTTGCGGGCGCCCCGATGAGCGGCACCCGGCCGTGAGGATCAAGGTCGGGATCACGATCGACGCGCCACCCGGCGACGCGTGGCAAGTCGTCGCGCCGATCGAGCACCACGTCGACTGGATGGTCGACGCCGAGTCGATCCGGTTCCTCGGCTCGCAGACTCGCGGAGTCGGCACCACGTTCGACTGTGTCACGAAGGTCGGGCCGATCCGGCTGACCGATCGCATGACTGTCACCGAGTGGGATCCGGGCCGGTCGATGGGCATCGAGCATCGGGGCTTCGTGACCGGGCGGGGCCGATTCACGCTGCGCCGGCGCCCCCGAGGCCGGACGAGGTTCACCTGGAACGAACGGCTCACGTTTCCGTGGTGGATGGGTGGACCGGCCGGCGCGATCGCCGCCAAGCCGATCCTGCGCGCGATCTGGCGTCGTAACCTGCGCCGGCTGAAGACGATCGTGGAGGCGGCATGACGAAGCTGGCAGTGAGTGTCGCCGGGCTCCAGACATTGGGCGCGAGCCTCTCGCTCGAGGTCGCGCACGAGGCCGACGCGCTGGGCTACTCCGCGTTGTGGGTCGCGGAGGCGAACGCCGCCGAAGCCCTGGCGATGCTCGGTGCGATCACGCAGGTCGCGCCGCACGTCGGCATAGGTACCGGCGTGCTCGCGCTTCAACTTCGCACCCCGCCGCTCCATGCGATGGCGGCCGCGACCCTGCAGCAGCTCGCGGGCGACCGCGACGTGTTCCTCGGGGTCGGCATCTCGTCGCCCGCGGTGGCGGGTCAGTGGCACGGCGCCGGCTACACCGATCGACCGATCGCGCAGGTGCGCGAGTTCCTCACCCTGCTGCGGCTCTGCCTCTCGGGCGAGACCGTCACCTTCGAGGGCGACTTCTACAACGTCAAGCGGTTCCGGCTCGGTTTGAAGCTCGGCGACCGGCGCCCGAAGATCGCGCTCGCGGCGCTGAACAAGCAGATGCTGGCGCTGGGCGGCGAGCTCGCCGATGTCGTGCTCTTGAATTACCTCCCCGCCGCCCTCGTTCCCTGGTGTGTCCAGCGCGTGCGCGCCGGTGGCAATGCCGAGATCCACGCGTACGTGCACTGCGCGGTCACCGACCGCGATCGTTACGCCGATCTGGCGCGTAAGGACCTCCTCAACTACGCGGTCGTGCCCGCCTACGCCGCCCAATTCGCCCGCGCCGGATTCGTCGAGGAAGTGGAGCACTTCAACAAGCGGTGGGCCGCGCGCGATCGCGAAGGCGCGCTCGCGGCGATCAGCGACGACTGGGTCGACGCGATTCAGATCATGGGCGACGCGCGGCACGTGCGCGACGCGGTGCAGGCGTACGCGGATCATGGCGTCGACGTCCCCATCGTCTTCGCACTGCCCTGGGGCGAAGATCGTCGGGCGACGGTGAGCGAAACGCTCCGCGCG
>DASYJT010000093.1:0-10214 GCA_035996165.1 Acidimicrobiia bacterium | reverse complement strand
GCGAGTGAGAACTACACCCGCGAGCACTACTACGCGCAACGGCACGAACACATGCGAGCGGGAACCGAACGAGACGGGCGCTTTCGCATCAGCACGCTCGCCGACTTCGACGGCGCCGAGGTCGCGACCACCGCCGCCGTCGACCACTGCACGCACTGACGCGTGGACAATTTCCTCGGGCGCTAACCCGCGACCCCCGGTTCCGGTTCGAGGGAGAGCAGGTGGCCCCGCGCTTGCTCGTCGAGTCGCGTGCGGAGCTCGGCGATCGGCAACGCCTTGGCCCAGAGGAATCCCTGGGCGCGGTGGCAACCGAGCTCGACGAGGAGGCGAGCCTGCTCGGGGGTCTCCACGCCTTCGGCGACGACGTCGAGACCGAGGTCTTCGGCGAGGGCGATGACGCGCCGCACGATCGCGGCGTCGCGCGGATCGCGGGTGACATCGCGGATGAACGTGCGATCGATCTTCACCCGGTCGATCTCGAGTGACCGCAACAGCGTGAGCGACGAATGCCCGGTTCCGAAGTCGTCCAGCGCGACTTTGACTCCGAGCGCGCGCGCCGCCGCGATCTCGTGCGCCGCCGCCTCGATGTCGGGAAGCACTGCGGTCTCGGTGATCTCGAGTCCGATGAGAGCGGGGTCGCAATTGGTCCGTTCGAAGAGCCGCTCGAGTCGTTGCGCAGGCATGCCCCGCGTCAGATGGGTCGCGGAGACGTTGCACCAGACGCGGAAGTCGCTGCGCAGGCCCGCGACCGCGAGGGCGCCGCGGGTCGCGACCGCGCTCTGCACGATTGCGTCGTCGAGCGCGAAGACGAGACCGGTCTCCTCGGCGAGCGGGACGAACTTCCACGCATCGAGCACTCCCCGTTGCGCGTGGTCCCAACGAGCAAGCGCTTCCGCCCCGACGTAGCGGCCGGTCCGGAGGTCGACCTCGGGTTGGAACCACGCGACGATCCGACCCTGCCCGATCGCGTCGCGGAGGGCGTGCTCGTCGTCGAGCCGCGACTCGATCGCCGCGCGGAGCTTGATGTCGAAGACCTCGATGCGATTTCGTCCACCCTGCTTGGCGCGGTACTGCGCGGCGTCGGCGAACGACAGCAGCGACTCGGCGTCGTTCGTGGTGTCGTAGTTCGTCGCGACCCCGATACTGGCGGAGACGTTGATCGATCGGCCGCCGACCTCGAACGGATCGGCGAACGACTGGAGCACGCGTTCGGCGATGACCAGCGCTTCGCCATTGCTGTGGAGCTTGTCGAGCAGCATCGTGAACTCGTCGCCGCCGAGCCGGGCGAGGAGGTCGGTGCTCCGGAGCATGCGGTGCACGCGCTCGGCGACCTGGATCAGGAGCATGTCGCCGGTCGCGTGCCCGAGGGAGTCGTTGACGACCTTGAGCCGGTCGACGTCGAAGTACAGGACTCCGACGATCGTTCCGTGGTCTCGGGCATCGGCGACCGCCTGTTGCAACGTGTCGACGAAGGCCGCGCGGTTCGCGAGCCCGGTGAGCTCGTCTCGTAGCGCGCGGTGCGTGAGCTGGATGTTCGCTTCCCGGAGCTGGTCATTGGCTTCGACGTTCGACTCGCGCAACTGGAGTTCGCTCACCACGACACCGTGGACCTCGTGGTGCAGCGACGTCATGACGAAGAAGTAGATCGGCACCGCGAAACCCAACATCCGGGTGACGCGATCCCCCGAGAGGATGAAGGCGGCCGCGACCGGCAGCAGCAGCGGGATCTGGGACGCGTAGAAGTAACCGCGCCGCGCCGCGGTACCCACCACGTAGGTCGCCGACGAGCCGCAGACGAAGATCAGGTAGACCGCGCGCAGGTCGATGTCGTGCGAGCTCGGAAGCGCATACAGCGCGGCCGCTCCCCACGCGGCCGAGATCATGATCGTGCAGAGCAGGCCGACCGAGTACTGCGTCATGACTTCCCCGCGGCGGCGCCGGCGCAGGTATTGGCCGGCGGCCACCATGGTCACGACATCGGCGACCGAGACGGAGATGACCATCGCGAGGCGCGCCGAGAGAGACACCGAGTTGCCGAGAATGACGGCGAGGAGCGTCGAAGCGGGGATGCCGAGGAGCGAACTGCGCCGGAGCGCGCGCATGATCTGGTCGAGACACGCCGTGCGCGCGGCAAGGCTCAGCGGACTCCGCGAATTACGGCTCACGCGCGGGGTATCGGGACGCCGAGCCCGCCCCTTGACGCCCGGTGACACTTGTGGTCTCGGGAAGCGCCGCGTGTGTCCGGATCGCGGCTTTCGATCGCATCGTTTGTACCGCTGCGATCAGCGGTCGCCGAGCGGTTCCATGCTCGCGAGCTGCTCGAACCAGTCCGGTTCGAGCAGGGCGAGATGGAGCTCCAGCGCGTCGACCGCGTGAAGCGCCGAGCCGGAATGGCGAGCGCTCGGGGTCGGGAGCGTCCAGAGCTCCACGGCCAGACCGGCCGCAACCGCGGGCAGCGCGAGCGCAGCCGGCGTGTTCCCGACGAACGTGGTGTCGCACTGCGAACAGAGCGCTCGGTACGACCAGCTCCGATCGTCGAGGCAGTTGCGCACGACGACTCGATCGGCTTTGACCCGCACCACTCCGCACGCCGGGCACGTGACCCGCACCCAGGGAGAGGTGCTCTCCGGCGGGGGTGCGGACACCCCGATCGGACGTTCCCGGCCGCGCGGCCGGGATCGCCTCGGACCACGCGAGTGACGGATCGTCATGTTCATTCCTCCTGCTGCAACGGCACACCCCGGAAGTGGCGGGGTACCAACTCCAAGGCTGACGCCCGCGCGTGACGTCGACGTGACCCCGCTGTGATCCCGTTGTGGCCCGCGTCAACTCGCTCGCCCGACCACGTTCGCGGCCGGGTCGGAGCCTCGTCCGACGATCTCCTTCGGCCGAACCGATTGCGCCACCGCGTCGTCGTACGACACGAGCCCCGACGCCACGAGCTCGTTGAGCGCCGACTCCAAGGTCACCATGCCCTCCGCGCGACCGCTGCGGATCACGTTGCGGAGCTGGTGTGTGCGCCCTTCCCGAATGAGATTCCGTACCGCGTCGTTCGCGACCAACAATTCGAAGGCGGCGACGAGGCCACCGCCGATGCGCGGAAGGAGCCGCTGCGACACGACCGCTGCGAGCGACGCCGCGAGCTGCACCCGGATCTGGGTCTGGCGTTCGGGCGGAAACACGTCGGAGATGCGGTCGAGCGACTGGGAGGCGTCGTTGGTGTGCAATGTCGCGAACACGAGGTGACCGGTCTCGGCCAGGGTGAGCGCGAACTGGATCGTCTCCGGGTCGCGCATCTCCCCCACGAGGATCACGTCGGGATCTTCCCGCAAGGCGGCGCGGAGCGCGCGGGCGAACGACTGCGTGTCGACACCGACCTCGCGTTGGTCGATCGCCGCGACCCGGTGCTGGTGCGTGTATTCGATCGGGTCCTCGATGGTGAGAATGTGCACCGGCCGGCGGATGTTGATGTGTTCGATCATCGACGCCAGAGTCGTCGACTTTCCCGACCCCGTCGGCCCGGTGACGAGCACGAAACCCTGCTTGATGTCGCATGTATCGGCGAGCGTCGGCGGGATCCCGATCTCGCCGGGAGTCGGGACCGCGAGCGGGATCGCGCGTATCGACATCGCGAGCTCACCGCTACGAAAGAAGCAGTTGGCGCGAAATCGGTGAGTATCGGCGTACGAGAACGACAAGTCGACATCCAGCTCGTCGTGGAGCCGCTCGCGCATCTCGTCGTTGAGCAGACCCTCGATCATCTCGGCGGTGTCGTGCGCGCGCAGCGGTGGCGCGCCCTTGATCGGGACGAGCTTGCCGTCGACCCGCACGCGTGCCGGTGATCCGGGCGTGATCAGGAGATCGGTCCCTTTCAGCCGGATCACTTCCTTGAGATACATCTCGATCGCGTCGACCTTGACGCCCGTGATCGTCATTTGAACTCAACTCGCATTCTCGGCTCGCGCCGGGCTCTTCGACGACCTCAAACCTCGAGAGGAGACGGTCTCCTCCCGAGGCGATCACATGAGGCTTACGCGCAACCCGCGCTGTAAACACCGTTCGTCGCGTCGTACGCGGGAGCCGGGGTGGTCCCGTAGTTCGACGCGGAGCCCGTGCCCGACGAGAGGTACTTCGGCGTGAGGGCCGTGAACATCGCCGCCACGCTTGCCGCGACGGGGTATGCACTCGGGGACGTGTTGGCGTAGTAGGCCTGCAGTGCGGCGTTGACCGTTCGCACTTCGATCTTGCAGGCACTCTGTTTGCTCGTGTTGGTGATCCCGCCCACCGCGAAGACCACGACCGCGGCGAGAACACCGAGGATCACGATCACCACGAGGAGCTCGACCAGGGTGAAGCCTCGTTCGATGATGTTCTTGTCCTTGAAACTGATCTGACGTAGACGTAGCACTGTGAAATTGCCTCCTGAATGGCAGCAAACTTGCTGCGATCTTCGATTGATGACTCAGCCCGGCGGGCAGAGCGCTGGATCAAGGTTCGGTGCCGTGGCGAACCACCTCCTCACCAGCCGCGTGGACTCGACGCGTCCTCACTTGAGGTTCGTGAGGGTTGGGGCCGAATAGATGCCGTACATCGCCTGTACGAGCGCGATCGCTACGAATCCCACGACGAGGCCCATGACGAGGATGACCGCGGGCTCGAACAGCGTCGTGAGCTTCTTGAGCTTGTACTCGAGCTCCTTCGAGTAATAGTCCGACGCGTTCTCGAGTTGAACGTCGAGCGTTCCCGTGTTCTCGCCGACGCGCATCATCTGGATCGCGGCCTCCGGAAACAGTCCCGTGTCGCCAATCGGTCCGGCGAGCCCTTCGCCTTCGAGCATGCGCGTCTGCGCGCTCTGCAGGCCGGTCTCGAACACGCTGTTGTTCGCCCCCTTGATCGCGGCCGCCATCGCGTCCGGAAGCGGAACTCCCGCCCGCGACATCGCGCCGAGAATGCGAGTGACGCGTTCGACGACGGAGTACAGGACGATGACCTTGATCAACGGAAGCTTGAGACTGACCCGGTTGCGAATGCGCCGGCCCCGTTGCGACTTCATCAGGTACGTCATGAACGCCGCGAACAATGCGAAGTTCAGGAGATAGAGGTACCAGTAGGTCGACGTGAGATTGGCGAAGCCGATCATGATGCGGGTCGTCAGCGGCAACTTCGCACCGAGACCACTGAAGAAGTCGGCGAACTTCGGCAACACCCACACGGCGAGCACCGAGACCGTCACGCCGGCCATTCCGAGCACGACCATCGGGTACGCCAACGCCTGATTGATGCGGCTGCGCGTCTCGAGGTCGCGTTCCAGATAGTTCGAGACCTGGACGAGCGCGAGGTCGAGCCGGCCCGTCATCTCCGCGGCCTTGATGATGCCGAGGTAGTACGGCGGGAACAGTTCGGCGTTGCGGGCCAACGCGTCGGAGAACTGCGTTCCCTGAGTGATGGCGTCGCTCGCCTCGCCGAGCACCTCCTGCCAGCGCCGGTTCGTACTCCCCTTCGCGATCACCTGCAGCCCGTCGGTCAGCGGGATGCCCGCCGCGACGAACGCGGCCATCTGCCGGGAGAAGTTCATGATCTCGGCGCGCTTCACCCGCTTCTTGGTGATCTCGACGGAGAAGAGGCTCTTGCGCGCCCGCTTGATCTTCTGGACCTCGAGGTTGCGGACGAGCAACTCGTCGCGCGCGATGTTCTCGCTGAGCGCGTCGATATCGGCTTTGACCTTCGAGCCGTCGGCCGCAACGGCCGTATAGCGAAAGTGTGGCATTCGACAGTCCTTGGGCTAGAGCACGTACACGGTGCGAAGCACTTCGGCGATCGTGGTGACGTCGGTCTCCACGAGATCCACGGCCTGGTCGCGCAAGGTGTGCATGCCCACCGACACCGCGGCTTCCCGCAACGCGGCGAGCGACGCACGCTCGACGATCAGCTCCTTGAGATCGTCCGTGATCGGCAGCACCTCGTAGATGCCGACCCGGTCGTAGTAACCGGTCTGACCGCACACGTTGCAGCCGTTGCCGTGCTTGAACTCGGTCTTGTCGGTGTCGCCGCCCGAGGCCTCGTAGAACGAGCGCTCCTCAGGCGTCGGCTTGTAGGTCGCGACGCAATTCGTGCAGATCTTGCGGATCAGGCGTTGCCCGACCACCCCGAGGAGGGACGACGCCACGAGGAACGGCTCGATCCCCATGTCCATGAAGCGATGGAGTGCACTCGTCGCGTCGGTCGCGTGCAGCGACGACATGACGAAGTGGCCCGTCATGGCCGCCTGCACCGCGATCCGCGCGGTGTCGACGTCGCGGATCTCTCCGACGAGAATCGCGTCGGGGTCCTGGCGCAGGATCGATCGCAACCCGGTGGCGAAGGTGACACCGGCGAGCGGGTTGATCTGGATCTGGTTGATCGACGGGAACACGTACTCGACCGGATCCTCGATCGTCATGATGTTGATCTCTTCGTTGTCGATCTCGGCCAACGTCGCGTAGAGCGTCGTCGTCTTGCCCGAGCCGGTCGGTCCCGCGCAGATCACCATCCCGTACGGCGACCGGATGAGGCGATCGAACTCGGCGTAGGTCTCGCCCGACATGCCGAGCTCCGCCAGGGTCAACAGCGCGCGCGTCCGGTCGAGCAGACGCATGACGCACTTCTCGCCAAAGACGGTGGCCGTGGTCGACACGCGCACGTCGAGGTCGTGACCCTCGACCGTGAGCTCGATCTGCCCGTCCTGCGGGCGCCGGCGCTCGACGATGTTCATGTCGGCCATTACCTTGATCCGGCTGACGAGCGGTGTCGCCATCGACACGGGCAGCGACAGGACCTCGTGAAGCGCGCCGTCGGTGCGGACGCGCACGCGCACGCGCTCCTGTTGCGGTTCGATGTGAACGTCCGAGGCGCGGTCGCGGACCGCCTGCTCGAAGATCAGATTGACGACCTTCACGATCGGAGCGTTGGCGTCGACCTCGACGTCGGCGGCGACGGCCCGCGTTTGGCGGCCGCGCTCCTCCGCGCGTTCCTGGAACTCCTTCAACGCGCCGCTGATCTCGGCCTGGTTCAGGTAGGCGCGCTCGATCGCGTATGCGACGTCGGCGGGCGGCGCGACGAGGAGTCGCACGGGGGTTTGCAAGATCGCGATGAGCTTCGCCTGGAGCTCGCGGTCGAGAGGGTTGGAGATCGCCACCTCGATGCGTCCGCCCACCTTTCGGAGCGGCAACGCGCTGAGGGACCGTGCCTGCTCCTCGGTGAGAAGACCGACGATGGCGACATCGGGCCGGGCGCGCGAGATGTCGACGGCTTCGAGCCCAACCTGTTCGGCGAGCGCGGAGCTCAGGACTCGGTCGGAGATGACGCCGAGCTCGACGAGGATCTCGCCGAGGCGCTTGCCGCCGGAGGTCTGCGCGCCCAGCGCGTCGCGCAGCTGCTGGCCCGAGAGATCGCCGCGCTCGACGAGAAGCGCGCCGAGCGGCGTGATCGCCCCGGGGTCGGCGGGGGCCGCGACGACGCCGATCTGTTCGAGAGATCCGTCCGCGTCGGGACCGTCGACGGGAGGCGCGCTCGGGATCACGTGGACATCGCCGCTCATTTGTCACCAGGTGCTGAAGGACTTCCGGAGACGCGTCTGCCGAATCCCGCAGGAAGCTGCGCGCGACTACTTAAAGTGTCCGTCTTCGCGCGTGACGCGCTCGTGACGGCATCGCAACCGGGCGGGCGCGTCCCTCGGGCCGGCCCGGTGACGGCGGCTAACGAGCCAACATGAAGTCGACGGCGCCGGCCGGGGCCGCCGAGCCGAAGAAGCGGGCGGTACCGAACGAGGCGATAGACCCGTCGAAGCCGAGCAGGTAGTAGCCGTCGTTCGAGGCGATGGCCCGCATCCGCACTGTGAGGGAGTAGGAGCCGCCGGTGAGATTCCTCAGCGTGGGGATGCTGCCCTCGAAGGGGACGTTGAACGCGAAGATCCCACCGTCCGCGGCGACGAGCCAGTAGCCGCGCCCGTCGCTCGAGCTCGCCATCGACATCACGGGCGCCGCGAGATGCATGGCCCCGGTCGAGCCGTGGAAGCGTGCGTCGCCGAACGTGAACACCCCACCGTCGGCGGCGACGAACCAGTAGCCGTTGCCGCTCTTGGTCATCGCGAGGTCGAGCACGCGCGCATTCAGGCGCATGCCGCCGGTCGACCCGTGAAAGCGCGCGTCGCCGAACGTGAAGATCCCTCCGTCGGCCGCAAGGAGGATGTAGCCGCGCCCGGTCGGCGTCGCCGACATGCCGACGATCGCCGCGTTCAGCCGCACGTTGTTCATACCGCCGTAGAACCGCGCGTCACCGAACGCGAAGACTGCTCCGTCGGCGGTCACGACCCAGTAGCCCCGTCCCGAGGTCGTGCGCGCGGTCGCGACTGTGCGCGAGCCGCCCGCCGCGACGCGGCCGTAGTAGTCGGCCGCCCCGAAGGCGCGCACGGCACCGGTCGGGCCCACGATCCAATATCCGTGACCCTTCGAGCCGTAGCCCGCCGGTCTCGGGATGGCGGCGAGCACCGCGGCGCCCGGGTTGATCAATCCGTGGCCGTACTCCGGATCGACTCCGCCCGGACCCGCGTCGCGCGCGGTCGACTCGAGGATCGACGTCACCGCGGCCGGCGACAGAGAGCGGTTCTCGGCAATGATGAGCGCGGCTTCCGCCGACGCGTACGGGGTCGCCATCGACGTACCCGACGCGACTGCATAGCTGCTCGACGACGACGACCACGTCGACAATATGTTCGTTCCCGGCGCGAGTACGTCGACGTAGCTGCCCGTGTTCGAGAACGACGCGCGCCTCAGGTTCTCGTCGAAAGCACCGACCGCGATCGCCTCGGGATAGGCGGCCGGGTAGACCGCGGCGTTGCCGCTTGCTCCGCTGTTTCCCGCCGCCGCGAGCACGACGACGCCCTTCTTGAGCGCGTACTGCATCGCGATCTGCATGCCCGGCGACGGGCCGCCGCCGAGGCTCATGCTGATGACGCGCGCGCCGTGGTCACTCGCCCAGATGATCCCCGCGACGACGTTCGACGACACTCCGCTGCCGTTCGCGTCGAGCACGCGC
Organism: Acidimicrobiia bacterium; assembly: GCA_035996165.1. Lineage (GTDB taxonomy): Bacteria > Actinomycetota > Acidimicrobiia > IMCC26256 > PALSA-610 > PALSA-610. The sequence continues at coordinate 1,142 of DASYJT010000093.1, read as the reverse complement.
ACCGGGAGTATGCGGACGCCCGGTGCTGCGCCTGCGATGCCCAGGCCATTGTCGACCTTCGCAGCGATGATTCCCGCCACGTGCGTACCGTGACCGTCCGGGTCGTAGCGACCGTCGCGGCCGGGGTCGACGTAGTCGATACCGGGGAGCACGACGGAACCGAGGTCTTGGTGCGCGGCATCCACGCCGGTGTCGATGACCGCGACTGTGACGCCCGCGCCGCGGGATGCCGACCACGCCTTTTCGAACGAGGTCTGGTTCAGGGCCCACTGTTGTGAACGCATCGGATCGGTCGCGGTGGCCAGCGTGCCGACGCGAACATCGTCTTCCACCGTGAGCACGCGGGCGCCCGAGGCGACGACCGCATTCGGCCGGAGGGCGGAGGCCGCGGCCCCCCGAACCACGTTCAGGTGCCCGTCGGGCTCGACGACGAGCGACCACCGACGAGCGGCAACGGGCCCGGTCGTCGGGGTGACGGCGGGCGGGCCCGTACTCGAGGAGCTGGGATGCGTCGCCGAGGCATTGCGGAACGAGTCGGAGCCGTGGTCGCGCGACAGGCTGCCAACCACGAAGCCTCCGACGGCGATGGCCACGGCCGCGAGACCGGCGAGGAGCGCAACCGAGGTCTTGTGGCGCGCCGCTCCGGTCAGCTTCATGATCTTCGCTCCGATCAGGACGTTCAGCGGCGAGAACGTGGGCTCCCGATGGCGACAGACCGAGCATGACCTCGCAGCGTGACTGCATCGTCACGGCAACGCAGTCTGCGTTCGCTCCGTCTCCCTGGGTTACGGGGTTCCCCCGAGGAATTTGCGGCGACAAACGGATTCGGGGGCGGGCGCGATCGTCGTATTTTCGATTTCGCGTCTCGTCGAGACCCCGCGACTCGCTCACTTCCGGTTCACTCGGCAAGGAGCCATGACGCATGGGGCAGGCAACCGGCGGGGGTTCGGCGCACCGCACGACAGCCCGCGACGACCGCGCGCTGGCCTTGCTCTCCAGCCTTCAGGACGTCGTGCTCGTTCGTGACGCGGCGGGCGTTCTCACGTATTGCAGCCCGTCGGTCTTCACCGCCCTCGGCTACCAGCCCGACGAGCTCGAAGGCACCGCCGAGCGAGACCTCATTCATACGAGCGACGTCGATG
>DASYJT010000092.1:0-5128 GCA_035996165.1 Acidimicrobiia bacterium | reverse complement strand
GGTCTTGGTCGTGGTTGCGGTCATCGTGGGGATCGTCGCGGGCGAGCGAACTGGGATCACCACCGCGAACGCGGCCCTGGTCGTCGGCGCGGGCGCGCTCGGCGCGGCGTGGTTCACGCGGTCTCGCCGGCGCGGCGCGCTCGCTGCCGCCGCGTGCGCGTTGCTCGGTTGCGCGGCGATGGGACGCGCGCTCGACGGCCAGACGCACTTCTCGCTGCGTGCCGCGATCGACCGCCGCGAGTCCGTCACGATCCGCGGCGAGGCGACCGAGGATCCGTCCGGTCCCACGTACTCGGCGAGCCTGTTGATCCGGGTGTCGGTTCCCGGCGGTGGCCATCGCACGCTGCTCGCCCGGGCGGCGGGCGCCGGTCTCGCCGCGCTCCGCGTCGTGGAGGCGGGCGACCACGTCGTGCTCACCGGCCGGCTCGCCCCGCTCGGATCCGGTCCGTACGACGACCGGGCGCGCTGGCGGCACGCGGTCGGCCGGCTCGACGAGGCCCGGGTGGTCGCGTTCTCGCAACCCGGCGGGTTGCTCGCCGTTGCCAACTCGATCCGGGCCGTCATCCTGCGCGGCACCGCCTCGCTGGCCCCGACCTCGCGCGCGCTGGTCGCGGGTTTCCTTCTCGGTGACACCCGCGGCATCCCGCCGCCGGTGATCACCGCGTACCGCGACTCGGGCCTTTCGCATCTGCTGGCCGTCTCCGGCGAGAACGTCGCGTTCGTCATGGCGCTCGCGGCGCCCGTGCTCCGCCGGCTGCGGATCGGGGCGCGCACGGGTTTTGCGCTCACCATCGTGATCGTGTTCGCCGCCATGACCCGCTTCGAGCCATCCGTGTTACGCGCATCGGCGATGGCGGCGATCACGCTGCTGGCGACGCTCGGCGGGCGGCCGGCGTCGACCGTCCGCGTCCTCTCCTATGCCGTCGTGGTGCTGCTCGTCGTCGACCCGTTCCTACTTCACTCCGTCGCGTTCGCGCTCTCGTGCGGTGCGAGCGCGGGCATCGCGTTCTTCTCCCGACCCATCGGTGCGCGTCTGGCCGGTCCGCGGTTCCTGCGCGAACCGCTGGCCGTCTCGATTGGTGCCCAGCTCGGCGTCCTGCCGGTGCTGCTGTGGGTGTTCGGCACGTTCCCGCTCATCACACCCGTATCGAACTTGGCCGCCGCTCCCGCGGCGGAGGTCTTGGGCGTCTACGGATTCCTCGCGTCTGCCGTCGCAGGTGTCGCGCCCCCGCTCGGTCCGCTGCTCCAACAACCCACGGCGGTGCTGGTCACGTGGATCACGTCGGTCGCCGACACGTGCGCCGTAATTCCGTTCCGGATCGACGGGCGCGGTGTGCTCGGCCTCGTCTCGGTGCTGGCCGCGGGCGCGTCGGTAGCCTGCCTCCGTGCCCGCCGTCGTGCCGTTCCCGACCCTTCGGTTGGGTGAGCGCGTGATCGACGTCAGCCGCCGAGTCGTGGTGATGGGCATTCTCAATCGCACGCCCGATTCGTTCTACGACCGCGGCGCCACCTGGGACTTCGACACGTTCGTGCGCCGGGCCGAGCAATTGGTCGCCGACGGCGCCGACCTCCTCGACGTGGGAGGGGTCAAGGCCGGTCCCGGTCCGGCGGTCGACGAAGACGAGGAGCTCGACCGCGTCGTACCCGCGGTCGAAGCGTTGCGGGCGCGCTTCGACGTGCCGGTCTCGATCGACACGTGGCGCGCCTCGGTGCTCGACGCCGCGTGCACGTCGGGCGCGGTCGTCGGCAACGACATCTCCGGGTTTGCCGATCCCGACTATCTGCGGGTCGCGGCGAAGCACGACATCACCGTTGTCGCCACCCACATCCGGCTCGAGCCGCGCGTCCCCGACCCCGATCCCCACTACGACGATCTCGTCGCCGACGTCACGAGCTTCTTGCGCGAGCGCGCCCACCGGGCCGAGGCGGTCGGACTCCGTCCCGAACAGATCGTGCTCGATGCCGGCCTCGACCTGGGCAAGACCCCGGCCCAGAGCGCCGTCCTCCTGCGCGAAAGCGCGCAGCACGCGAACCTCGGGTTCCCGCTCCTGCTGTCCGCGTCGAACAAGCGCTTCATCGGCGAGCTGCTCGCCCGGGAGATCGACGACCGGCGAGCCGAGTCACTTGCCGCCGTCGCGTACGGCGCGGTGCACGGTTGTCGTGTGGTCCGCGTGCACGACGTGTTGGGCACGGCGCGCGTCTGCCGCACGATCGAGGCGTTGCTGTGAGTGTCACCTTCGTCCAAGGCGGTGATCCGGTCTTTCGCGACCGCGAGGTGCAACGCCTGGTCGACGAATTGCTCGCCGGCGACGACCGGTCGTTCGCGCTCGACGATCACACCTTCGCCAGCCGCCGGCGCGCCGGGGAGAGCGAGACCGCCGACGACGACGATGACGCGGGGACTTCGTCGGAGGGCTCGACCGAGCTCCCGGCGTTCGCGGCGCTCTCCACGGCGCTGCAGAGTCCGCCGTTCATGACCGCGGCCCGGGTGGTCGTGGTCCGCGAGATCGGCAACGCCACCACGGAACAGGCGAAGTGGCTCGCGGAATGGATCGACGACCCGCTCGAGGGTGTGCACCTCGTGCTCGTCGCGGGGGGTGGGCGAATCCCGAGCGCGCTCGACAAGGCGATCAAAGCCGGCGCGGACGTGGTCGGACGAGCTTCGGAGCCGACGGCCGACGTCTTGCAGCGCGAACTGCACGACGCGCACCTGAAGATCGCGCCCGACGCGTCCAAGCAAATTGCCGCGCACCTCGGCGACGACGCGGGCCGGGTCCCGGAACTGGTCGAGCTCCTGCACTCCACCTACGGCGACAACGCGTCTCTGTCGCTCGACGACGTCGAGCAATACCTCGGCGCGCTCGGCACGGCGGGGCGCTTCGACCTCACCAACGCGGTCGACCGCGGCGACGTCGGTTCCGCGCTCGAGGCGCTCCACCGGATGCTCACGTCGAGCAGCTCGGTGCTTCCGAAGCCGTTGCACCCGATGCAGGTGATGGCGTCGCTTACCTTCCACTACCAGCGGCTGCTGCGGCTCGACGACCCGGCGATCGTGACAAAGGAACACGCGGCGGCCGCGCTCGGTTTGAAGGGCGCGGGCGGTGCGCGGTTCCCACTCGAGTCCGCGAAGCGGCTCGGCAGCGACGGGTTACGCGACGCGATCCGGCTGCTGGCCGCGGCCGAGCTCGACCTCCGAGGCGCGAGCGGGCTCGACGATCGGACCGTGATCGAAGTACTGGTCGCCCGCCTGGCGGCGCTCAGCCGGCGTTCCGCCCGGCGTTGACGACCGGGGAGCCGGAGTGAGTGCGACTGCCGGGACTTGCTAGACGCCGGACTTGGCCGCGCGCTTCATGAGGCGCGAGGCGCGGCGGGCGGCCGCATTCTTGTGGATGACGCCCTTGGCGCCGGCCTTGTCGATGCGCTTCTGCGCGGCCTTCACCGCGTCGGCCGCACCGGCATCGCCATCGGTGATGGCCTGGCCCGCAGCCTTGACGCGCGTCTTCAGCTCGGAGCGCACGGCCTTGTTGCGGACGCGGCGCTTCTCGTTCTGGCGATTACGCTTCTTCTGCGACTGGATGTTGGCCATGTGAGCGGGCTCCGAACCTGTTCGTGAACCGGGTGAGGCTACCAGAAGGCCCTAGCGCTGCAGAAACCGCCCGGTGAGCAGTGCCCCGACCTCCTCGGCGGTGGCGAGCGAGCTCCGGGCGCCGATCGCGCGGGTCGCGAGCGCGCCCGAGGCGCAGGCCAATGGAAGCGCGTCCTCGATCGATCGGCCGTTCGCCAGCGCCCACGCGAGCGCGCCGTTGAACGCGTCACCGGCGCCGGTGGTGTCGACGGCCGCGACCGGAAACGACCCCTGTTCCAAGGGCGGGCGCCCGGCCCGGTGCAGTACGACCCCGGCCGCGCCGTGCGTCACGACGACCGCCCGCGCCAGACCGACCAGATGGTCGACGCCGCCCAGGCGTTCGCATTCGTGCTCGTTCGGCGTGAGGATCGCGCCCGTCGGCGCGGCCCGGGGCGGCGCGGGGTTGACGATGACGGTCGCTCCGCACGCCACCGCGGCGGCGACCGTCGCCTCCACCGTTTCGACCGGGATCTCGAGCGAGCACAGCACGACGTCGTCTCGCTCCACGACATTCGCGGCCTCGATCGCAACGAGTCGATTCGCGCCCGGCGCGACCGCGATCGAGTTCTCGCCGAGCGCGTCCACGGTGATGACCGCCACACCGGTCGGCGCGTCGGCGGTGGTGACGAGTCGCGAGCAATCGACGCCGCGGGCCTCGAGGTCGGCCCGCGCCATCCGGCCGTGCTCGTCGTCGCCGACACAGCCGACGAAATGCACGATGCTTCCGAGCGCCGCCGCGGCCGCGGCCTGGTTCGCGCCTTTCCCGCCGAGTACCTGCGAGAACTCGCCGTCGGTGACGGTCTCGCCCGGCGCGGGAAGCCGTTCCCCGTGCCACACGAGATCGACGTTCGCCGACCCCACCACCACAACCCGACCCGGCACGACCCGAACGTAGTGGGTACCGGGACCGAGACGCCTATAAGCGACAATGGACGGATCGTGACTGACCTCGACCGGATTCGCTGCCTCAGCATCATCGCCCACATCGATCACGGGAAGTCGACCCTCGCCGACCGCCTCCTCGAGATGACGGGCGCGGTCGACGCGCGCGACATGCGCGCCCAGTACCTCGACACGATGGACCTCGAGCGCGAGCGCGGCATCACGATCAAGGCGCAAAACGTGCGGCTCGAGTGGAACGGCTACGTCGTCAACCTCATCGACACGCCCGGCCACGTCGACTTCGGCTACGAGGTGAGCCGCTCGCTGGCCGCGTGCGAGGGAGTGGTCCTGCTCGTCGACGCATCGCAGGGCATCGAGGCGCAGACCCTCGCGAACTGCTATCTCGCCATGGAGAGCGACCTCACGATCGTCGCCGCGCTCAACAAGATCGACCTGCCCGCGGCCGAGCCCGACAAACGGGCGCAGGAGATCGAACGCGTTCTCGGCATCCCCGCGGGCGACGTGTTGCGCATCTCCGCGAAGACCGGCGCCGGGGTCCCCGAACTGCTCGACGCGATCGTCGAGCGCATCCCGCCGCCCAAGGGCGACCCGGACGCGCCG
>DASYJT010000091.1:0-7435 GCA_035996165.1 Acidimicrobiia bacterium | reverse complement strand
ACGACTGAGCGACTACCCGAGGTTCACCAGCCACTCGAGATGCGCGTCGGTGAGCCACCTCTGCAGCTCTGCACTCAGACGAGAGAGCTCGTCGAACATCAACAGCACGCCGAACACTCCGATGATCACCGCGGAGCCTCCGACGATGAGCGCGAAGTGGCGCTTGACCCATCCGAGCGCACCCCCGAGCCGGCTGAGCAGAAGGCCGCTCAGCAGAAACGGCAAACCGAGGCCGAGGGAGTAAACGGCGAGAAGCGTTCCGCCCGCCCACACCCGGTGCTGGTTCGCCGCGATGCCGAGGATCGATCCGAGGATCGGGCCGATGCACGGCGACCATCCGAAACCGAACGCCACTCCCGCGACGAGCGGGGCCGACTTGCCGAAGCGGCCGAGCTGGGGGTGAAAGCGCTTCTCCTGGTACAGCCACGGCGCGCGCAGGAACAGCGAGCCGAGGAGGAACAACGCCATCGCGAACAGGACCGTGCCCGACACACGCGTCAGCACGCTCTGATGGTCTCGAAGGAGCTGACTCAAACTCGTCGCCGACAAGCCCCACGCGACGAACACCGCGCCGAATCCGGCCACGAACAAGCTCGTCGTCGCGAGGATGTGACGCGCGTGCACGCGGGCGTTGTCCTCGAGGTCGGCCAGGTCGAGTCCCGTCACGATCGAGAGGTAGCCGGGTAGGAGCGGCAGGACGCACGGCGACAGGAACGACACGATCCCGCCGCCGAAAGCCGCGACGTAGGCGAGCACGTTGACGTCGCGGAACCGGGCGCCGAGCGCGAGCAGCGCGGTCACGACTCGATCACCTGCTTGCGATTGCCAGTTCGGCGGCCACGTGATCATTGTGGGCGATTCGACGCACCGGCGGCGGACCGGGCGGTCAGTCGACCTGCATGGGCATGGTCGCGAGCCGGTTGCATAGGCTCCCGAGCGGTTTTCTCCGGAGCTACCGAAAGGGTTCTCGTGACACGCGTGCAGGATCTGTTCGACTTGTCGGGCCAGGTTGCAGTGTTGACGGGCGTCGCGAGCGGGATCGGCAAGGCATCGGCGCGGATGCTCTCGGCGGCCGGCGCGACGATCGTCGGCGGCGACATCGACGAGGCAGGCGCGCAGGCGACTGCCGACGAGATCAAGGCCGAGGGTGGCGCCGCCGTCGTCCAGCGGGTCGACGTCACCAAGCGCGCCGACGTCGACGCGCTCGTCGATCGGGCGAAGGACGAGTTCGACCGCGTCGACATCATGGGCAACATCGCCGGTATCCCGCACAACAAGATGGTCTCGGAGTGCACCGACGAAGAGTTCGAACGGCTGCTCGCGATCAACCTGAAGAGCGTCTTCTACGGATGCCAGGCCGCGATCCGGCACATGATCCCGCAGGGTTCCGGCAACATCGTGAACATCGCCTCGGGCGCGATCGACACGCCCGCGCCGACGCTCGCGTGCTACGGCATGACGAAGGCCGCGGTGACGATGCTCACCAAGACCCTCGCAACCGAGGTCGGTCGTCACGGCATCCGCGTGAACGCGATCGCACCCGGGATGATCCTCACGAACTTCTCCCGGCACAACTTCACCGACGCCGACGGCAACGTCGTGCCGGAGAAGCTGGAGCAGTACCACAAGCGCGCCGGCGCGATGGCGCCGCTCGGGCGCGCGGGCGAAGCCGAAGACGTCGCCCGGTCGTTCCTGTACCTCGTCTCCGAAGCGGCGTCGTTCGTGACCGGTCAGATCGAGCGCCCCAACGGCGGCGTCTCGATGCCCTGGTAATCGGGCGGTGTTACGCCGTGCCGCGACGGTCGCTTCTCGGACGCGCGGGACGTACGCGTACGTGCGACTCGACCGGCGGCCCGATCCGGGTGCCGGCGCGATAGCGCCCGTCGACCACGGGTAGGCCGCCGCTGCGCATCGCGCTGATGCGCTGACGACGCCGCGCCAGGCGGATCGCGCGCTGACGCTTGACCGCGCGCCGCCGAAGGGCGAGGGCGGCGCCGCCCAGAAGGAACAACACGATCAGGAGGTTGCGCGGCCGTAACAGCCCGGGCGCATGATGCGTCGGCTTCGTCGACGTGCTCTGGGTGTGCGCGCTCACCGGCGCGGCGAGCGGCCCGCGATTGAGCACCGGAACCGAGCCCGGAACGGTCGAAGCTGTCGGTGAGCTCGAAGAGCCGGCGCTACCGAGCTTCGCGAACGCGAGCTGGTCGGTGACCCGATCGGCGCAGCGCGACACCGCGACGTTCGGCAGTTTGACGCCCGTTCCCGCCGCGTTGGCCGCCGTCGCGAATCCCGCGTCGAGGAGCGACGCGGCCTCGGCATAGCCGGAGTCGGGCACGCCGAGAACGACGGCGATCAGCGTTCGCCCGTTGCGCGTCGCGGCGGCTACCAGCGTGTGTTGGGCCCGGTTCGTGAAGCCGGTCTTGAACCCGATCGAGCCCAGGTAGTCGACGCCGCCGCCCGGCAGCATCTTGTTGTGATTGACGAGCGAATGTTGCACGCCGTCGGGGTCGACGAACGAGAAAGCGTGCATGCCGGCCCACTTGGCGATCTCCGGAACGGCCAACGCGTTCCGTGTCGCGACCGCGAGGTCGAACGCGCTCATCAACGGACCGCCCTTGTACGACGTCGCGTCGTCGAGGCCGGCCGGGTCGCCCAGCGTGCTGTCGCGCATACCCAACCTGCGCGCGGTCGCCGCGAGCTGTGTCGCGAACCCGTCGATGGAGCCGCCGGTCGTGCTGGCCATCGCGTAGGCGGCGTCGTTCGCGGACACCATCATCATCGACGCCATCATCTGGTCGAAGGGCCACGGCTTGCCGACCGTGAGCCCGATCCGCATCGTCTCGACGCTCGCGTCCTGCGCGGTCGCCGTCACCGTTGCGCCGGGGCACAGCCGTTCGACCGCCGTGAGCGCGGTCATGATCTTCGCGGTGCTCGCGGGGGGAATCGCCTGGTGGACGTTGTCGCCGATCAGGACCTGGCCCGTCCCGGCGTCGACGACGATGTCGGCCTTGGGTGAGGGGAGGGCCGCCGCGGCGGCCGGGCCGGCCGCCATCGGCGAGATCGTCGCGAATCCGATGGTGGCGGCGACCAGGGTCGTCGCGCCCGCGGACGCGACGAAGCGGCGAGGGCGGCGCATGGAGGTTCAGGCTAGGCGGACCGGCTCGCCGCAAGCAGTTCAAGCGACAATCGGCTCGGGTTGCACGGCCCTGATCTGCCACCATGGTGCCGTGCCCACCACCCCCCGCATATCGGCCCGTATTGCCGCGATCCAGGAGTCGGCGACCCTCGCGGTCGACGCCAAGGCGAAGGCGCTGAAGGCGGCGGGGGAGAACGTCATCGGCTTCGGGGCCGGCGAGCCCGATTTTCCCACCCCGAAACACGTGGTCGACGCTGCCATCGCGGCATGCTCAGAATCCAGGTTTCACCATTACTCGCCGACGCCCGGCCTCCCGGAGCTCCGCGAGGCGATCGCGTTCAAGACCAAACGCGACTCCGGAGTCGACTGCACTGCCGCCCAGGTCGTGGTCACGAACGGCGGCAAGCACGCCGTTTACAACACTTTCCAGACGCTCTGTAACGAGGGCGACGAGGTCATCCTCCCCGCGCCGTACTGGACGTCCTACCCCGAGGTGATCACCCTCGCGGGTGGTGTCCCGGTGGTGCTACCGACATCGGAGGCCGACGGGTTCCGTGTCACCGTCGACCAGCTCGAGGCGGCCGTGACGCCGCGCACGAAGGCGCTGCTCTTCGTCTCGCCCAGCAACCCGACCGGAGCGGTCTACCCGCCCGACGAGGTCGAGGCGATCGGCCGTTGGGCGGTGGAGCGCGGCATCTGGGTCGTGACCGACGAGATCTACGAGCACCTGACCTACGACGGACACGTGTTCTCCTCGATGCCGGGTCTCGTCCCCGAGATCATGGATCGCTGCGTGATCCTCAACGGCGTTGCGAAGACGTACGCGATGACGGGCTGGCGCGTCGGCTGGATGATCGCCCCGGCCGACGTGACCGCCGCCGCCGTCAACCTGCAATCGCACTCCACGTCGAACGTCTCGAACGTCGCGCAGGCGGCCGCGCTCGCGGCGGTCGGCGGCGACCTCGCCGCCGTGTTCGAGATGCGCGAGGCGTTCGCGCGCCGCGGTCACATGATGCACGCGCTGTTGTCGAAGATCGACGGCGTGACCACGCTCTCGCCGCAGGGCGCGTTCTACTGCTTCCCCTCGTTCGTCGGGGTGCTCGGGCGCGAGATCGCCGGGCGCACCCCGCAGACCACACTCGAACTGTGCGAGCTGCTGCTCGAGGTGGCCAAGGTCGCGATCGTCCCGGGCGAGGCCTTCGGTGCGCCCGGCTACGCCCGCCTGTCGTTCGCGCTGGGCGACGACGATCTCGGTGAAGGTGTTCGCCGGATCGCCGACTTGCTCGGCTAGGCGTCTACCCTCGGTTCGATGGCAGCGCGCGTTCTCGTCTCCGAACCCCTTGCCGAGCGCGGGCTCGATGCCATGCGGTCGGCCGGCCTCGAGGTCGACGTGCAGACGGGGCTCTCGCCCGAGCAGTTGCTCGTCGCGATCAAGGGCGCCCAGGCGCTCGTCATCCGCAGCGCGACCCAAGTCACCGCCGAGGTGCTGGAGGCGGCGACCGATCTGGTCGTGGTCGGCCGGGCCGGAATCGGTCTCGACAACGTCGACGTGGCGGAAGCGACGCGCCGAGGCGTGATGGTCGTGAACGCGCCGCAGTCGAACATCTTGTCGGCGGCCGAGCACACGCTCGCGCTGCTCCTCGCGCAGGCGCGCAACGTCCCGCAGGCGAACGCCGATCTCAAGGCCGGCGCCTGGAACCGTTCCAAGTGGGAGGGCGTCGAGCTCCACGGAAAGACGCTCGGCATCGTCGGCCTCGGCCGGGTCGGCGTGCTGGTCGCGCAACGCGCGCACGCGTTCGGTATGCGCCTCGTCGCGTACGACCCGTTCGTGAGTGCTGATCGCGCCCGCCAGCTCGGCGTGACGCTCGTGCCGACGGTCGAAGAGCTCGTCGCGGTCTGCGACTTCGTCTCGATCCACGCCACCAAGACGCCGGAGACGGTCGGGCTCGTCAATGCCGCGGTGCTGGCGCACGCCAAGCCGGGCCTGCGCCTGATCAACGCCGGGCGAGGCGGCATCGTCGACGAGGACGCGCTGGCGTCCGCGATTGCCGACGGCCGGCTCGGCGGCGCGGCGATCGACACGTTCGCCAAGGAGCCGACCACCGAGTCTCCGCTCTTCGGTTTCGACAGCGTGGTCGTCACTCCGCACCTCGGCGCGTCGACCGCGGAAGCCCAGGACAAGGCGGGCGAGACGATCGCCGAGCAGGTGGTGCTCGCGCTGCGCGGCGACTTCGTGCCGTTCGCCGTCAACGTCGCCGCATCCGAGGCGTCGGAGAGCGTGCGCCCGTACCTGCCGCTCGCGGAGCGCGTCGGCCGCTTGTTCACCGGACTCGCCGGCGGCGCGCCGTCGACGCTCAACATCGAGTACGAAGGTGAGATCGCCGACTACGACTGCCGCGTGCTCACCTTGTCGATCTTGAAAGGCGTGCTCGCGCCCGTAGTCGCCGAGCCGGTCTCGTTCGTGAATGCGCCCCAGATCGCGGAACAGCGCGGGATCTCGGTGCGCGAGACGAAGTCGTCGGATGCGCTCGACTACGTGAATCTCATCGTCGTGCGCGGCGATCAGGGCACGCACGTGGCCGCGACGTTGTTCGGCAAGCACCAGGCGCCGCGCATCGTCGGCATCGACGGCCACCAGGTCGACCTCCCGCCCGCGCAGCACATGCTCGTCGTGCACAACGACGACAGCCCGGGAATGATCGGTCGCGTCGCGACGGTGCTCGGCGACGCCGACCTCAACATCTCCAACATGGACGTAGGCCAGAGCCCGAGTGGCGAGGCGGCGTTGATGGTGATCGCGACCGAGACCGCCGTGCCCGCGGAAGTGGTCGAGCAAGTCACGCGCCAATCCGGCGTGCAGTCGGCGCGCGCCATCAACCTCGGCTGACCCGAGCGCGCGGCTTACTCAGACCTTCGAGGGGCGGAGGCCGTCGGCTTCGGCAGCGGGGGCGTCGAGGTAGCAGCGATCGGGTTTCGTGCGGGCGTAGTTGGCGCCGCCGGGCACGTGATAGATGCCGCTCGCGAGCTTGGCTTTGACCGGATGCGTGGGCGGGCACGTTCCGTCGGCGTCGGGTTCCACCCACGCCGGCGCGCGCTCCGGAGCTGCGGGAGCGGGAGCGGGATCACGCGACTCGTGGGGGACCGGTGGGAACGGGAACGGTGCCGTCGACCACTCGACGCCCTTGGGGCGATCGGGGAGGCGCGCGTTCCACGCCCGCCAGGCGGCGTACGCGGCGCCGCCGAGGACCCCGACGCCCAGTGCTCGCTTCACGGATCGGTGCATCGGGCCAATTCTCTCATGTATGACGCTTCACTTGCCGACCCAGTGTTTGACGAACTCCGTCGTCGTCGGCAAACTGGTTGGACTTATGCGCAAGGAGATCACGGCTTCCGCAGTACTGCTGGGCCTCCTCCTTATGTAGCGCGGGCGCCCACCGGTGCTCGCGCTTCAAACCTCCGTGCCTATCCGGCCGGAGGTTTTTTCGTTGCGGCAACACCCGGCCGCAGCTCCGAAAACCGAACCAAAGGTGAATCGATATGGACACGGTCAAGATCTTCGACACGACCCTGCGAGACGGCGAACAGTCGCCCGGTATCTCGCTCGACGTCTCCGAGAAGCTCGAGATCGCCGACCAGCTCGCGCGCCTCGGTGTCGACGTGATCGAGGCGGGCTTCCCGATCGCCTCGGACGGCGACTTCGAATCCGTGGAGGCGATCGCGAAGACCGTGCGCGGTCCCGTCATCACCGGTCTCTCGCGCACGCCGTTCAAGGACGTCGACCGGGCATGGGAAGCGGTACGCCACGCGGAGAAGGCGCGCATCCACATCTTCATCGCGACGTCGAAGATCCACATGGAGAAGAAGCTCCGCATGACGCCGGAGCAGGTGAAACACGAAGCCGGGGCGGCAGTCGCCCGGGCCAAGGGATATCTCGACGACGTCGAGTTCTCGCCCGAGGACGGCTACCGCTCCGACCCCGACTTCATGTGCGAGGTGTGCCAGATCGCGGTCGACAGCGGTGCGACAACGCTGAACATCCCCGACACGGTGGGATTCGCGGTGCCCGACGACTACGGCAAGCTCATCAAGTACGTCATCGACACGGTCAGGGGTGACTTCGTCGTCTCGACGCATTGCCACAACGACCTGGGTCTCGCGGTCGCGAACTCGCTGGCCGGCGTATCGAACGGCGCGCGTCAGGTCGAGTGCGCGATCAACGGACTCGGGGAGCGGGCCGGCAACGCGGCCCTCGAAGAAGTAGTGATGGCCATCCGGACCCGGCGCGACTTCTTCGCCGCC
>DASYJT010000090.1:0-2167 GCA_035996165.1 Acidimicrobiia bacterium | reverse complement strand
GCGCGCCTCGATGCCACGGTGACGGTGCACGACGCGTGCCACGGTCTGCGGAATCTCGGACTCGGCGGGCAGGCGCGGCGACTGCTCGAGGCGGCCGGCGCCACACTCGTCGAGATGACGGAGGCCGACACCTGTTGCGGTTTCGGCGGCGTTTTCTCGTTCGGCTTCCCCGAGGTGTCGACCCGGTTGGCCGACGCGAAGATCGGGCACGCGGCGACCACCGCCGCGCAGTATCTCGTGAGCGGCGACCTCGCGTGCCTGATGCACATCGACGGGCGGCGGCGCAAGGTCGGTCCGGCGACCGCCCCCCGACCCATTCACATCGCCGACCTCCTCGCTTCGGGACTCCCGGCCCACCGATGACCGAGGCCGCCACCCCCGACCACGGGCACGGGATCGTGACTCCCGGCGCCGACTTCCGCGAGCGGACTGCGACCGCCGTCGCCGATCCGGTGCTGCAACAGGCACTCCACAACATGGACCGCCGGCTGCGCACTGCGGGCGACGCGGCGGCTGCCCATCCCGACTGGAAGGATCGTGCGGCCGCGATCCGGCGGGAGACGTTGCTCGATCTCGACGGCTGGCTCGACCGGCTCGAGCAGTCGTTGCTCGCTCGAGGTGTGCACGTGCACCGCGCGTCGACGCCGGCCGACGCGCGGAAGGTCATCGTGGAACTCGCTCGTGCGCGCGGCGCGAGAACGGTCGTGAAGAGCAAGTCGATGGCGACCGAGGAGATCGACCTCGGCAATGCGCTCGAGCAGGCCGGGCTGACGAGCGTGGAGACCGATCTCGGCGAGTACATCGTGCAGCTCGCGGGTGAACGGCCGTCGCACATGATCACGCCTGCGATCCACAAGACCCTCCCGCAGATCCGCGACGTGCTCGCGCGCGAGGCGGGTACCGATCTCGCGGTCGATCGTGAAGAGCTCACCGCATGGGCGCGCGAGCGCCTCCGGGGCGAGTTCCTACGGGCCGACATCGGCATCACGGGCGTCAACTTCGCGGCGGCCGACACCGGCACGCTGGTCCTGGTCACGAACGAGGGCAACGGCCGGTTCTGCACCACGCTCCCCCGCCTGCACATCGCGCTGATGCCGATCGAGAAGGTCATCCCGCGCCTGGCCGATGTCGGCGAGCTGCTGCCGCTGCTCACGTCGCACGCAACCGGGCAGGCGCTGTCGAACTACGTGACGATGATCTCCGGTCCGCGCCGCGAAGGTGAGATCGACGGGCCCGAAGAGCTGCACGTGGTTTTTCTCGACAACCGGCGCCGCACGCTGCTCGGCACCAAGTACGAGGAGATGCTCGCCTGCATCCGTTGCGGCGCGTGCCTCAACGTGTGCCCGGTGTACCGCAACGTCAGCGGCCACGCGTACGACGCGGTGTACTCGGGCCCGATGGGCAAGGTGCTCACGCCGCTCCTCTCGGGCGGGACCGAGGGCGCAGATCTCCCGTACGGGTCGACGTTGTGCCACGCGTGCAGCGATGCCTGCCCGGTCAAGATCCCGCTCGGCGACATGATCCTCGCGCTGCGCGCCGACGTGCCCGATGCGCGCTCGGCGCCGCGTCGGCGCCGCCGCGTGTTCTGGACGGTGTGGGCCCGGGCGTGGTCGACGCCGCGCGGGTACCGGCTCACCACCGCACTCGGTCGGGTGTCGCGCGGCCGGGTCCCCGGCTTGCGCGCGTGGACAGCAACGCGGGATCTCCCCCGCCCCGCGCGCGAACCGTTCCGAGAGCGTTGGGCGAAAGAGCACCGATGACCTCGGGCGAGATCGACACGCTCGTCGCGGCGCTGCGCACCAACTCGTGCACGGTGTCGGGACCGCTCAGCACCGACGACGCGCGCGGCGCGATCGTCGACCGGGCGGCGCGCCACACCCTCGTGGCGTGCAACGCGGACGTACCGATCCCGGGCATCCTCGATGCTCTCCGCGAGCGCGGGCTCGAGCTGTTGTCGCCCGCAGATCCCGCGTGGTCGACCCGGCTGGCCGACGCCGGGGTCGGCATCACGGGTGCGTTCGCCGCGGTCGTCGAGCCCGCCGCGATCGCGGTGGTGGCCGCGCCCGGCTCGCCGCGCGGCACGAGCCTCGTGCCGGGCGAGCACATCTGCGTGTTGCGGGTCACCGACATCCGTCCGACGCTGGCCGACGCGATGCGCGCGATCGCC
>DASYJT010000089.1:0-12077 GCA_035996165.1 Acidimicrobiia bacterium | reverse complement strand
CTTCCCCGCACCGATTCCGCCCGTCAAACCCACCATCAACATGCGGCGAGATTCTACGAATCCCGATAAACCCACCAACTGTTGGCAGGAAAATCGTTCCCCAGGAACGTTTTTCCTGCCAACTGTTGGTGGGAAATTGGGTTATTCGGCGGGGGTTTCGGCTTCGGGTGCAGCTGGTTCCGGCTCGGCGACGGGCGCCTCGGGAACAGTTGCCTCGGCGACGGGCGCTTCGGGAACGGGCGCCGCCGCGGCGGGGGCCTCGCCACCTTCGACTGCCGCGGGCGCCGGGGCGCCTTCGGCTCCTTCTTCGCCTTCGGTGTAGTCGGGTCCGATGTAGTTGCCCTGCGCGGCGTAGGCATGCTCGCCGTAGAACTCGCGGTACTCGGCTGCGACCTCGCCACCTTCGGCGGCCTGCTTGATCGACAGCGAGATGCGGCGCCGTTCGAGGTCGATGTCGATGATCTTCACCCACAGCTCCTCGCCCGGGGTGACGACCTGCTCGGGTGCCTCGACGTGGTGCGCGGCCATCTCGGAGATGTGCACCAGGCCTTCGATGCCTTCGCCGACCTGCACGAACGCACCGAACGGCACGAGCTTTGTAACCCGGCCGTAGACGAGCTCGCCGACCTGGTGGCCGGTTGCGAACTCCTGCCACGGATCCTGTTGGGTGGCCTTGAGCGACAACGAGATCCGCTCACGGGAGAGGTCGACGTCGAGCACCTGCACGGTGACCTCGTCGCCCACCTGCACCACCGACGACGGGTGGTCGACGTGCTTCCACGACAGCTCGGAGACGTGGACGAGGCCGTCCATCCCGCCGAGGTCGACGAACGCACCGAAGTTGACCACCGACGAGACGACACCCTTGCGGATCTCGCCGGGCTTCAGGTTGGTGAGGAACTCGTCGCGCTGCTCGCGCTGGGTCTCCTCGAGGTACGCGCGGCGCGACAAGACGACGTTGTTGCGGTTCTTGTCGAGCTCGATGATCTTGCATTCGAGGACGCGGCCGACGTACGGGTGCAGATCGCGCACCCGGCGAAGATCGACGAGCGACGCAGGCAGGAAGCCGCGCAACCCGATGTCGATGATGAGCCCACCCTTGACGACCTCGATGACCGGTCCGGAGACGACTTCCTCGTTCTCCTTCTTCTGCTCGATCGTGCCCCACGCGCGCTCGTACTGCGCGCGCTTCTTGGAAAGGATCAGGCGACCGTCCTTGTCCTCTTTTTGGAGGACCAGGGCTTCGATCTCTTCGCCGAGCGTGACGACCTCGTTGGGGTCGACGTCGTTGCGGATCGAGAGCTCCTTGCTCGGGATCACGCCCTCGGACTTGTAACCGATGTCGAGCAACACCTCGTCGGAGTCGATCTTGACGACTTTGCCGTGAACGAGGTCGCCGTCGTCGAAAGCGACGATCGTCGCGTCGATGGCGTCCGAGAGGGACATGCCGCCGAGGTCGTCCTCGACGATGTTCTGCTCCATCTCGGGTTCGGCATCTTCCGCCGCCGTGTCGTCCGTGCCCGCTTCGGGCTCGGCGGCGGTGGTCTCGGCGACCGCGGCGGTGGGCGGCGCGGTCGCGTCCGGTTCCTGATCCAACACTTGTTCCTGCTTTGTTCGGGGTCGACGAGCGGCGTAATGCTCAAGGCAGGGCGCGCGCACATCGCCGCTCCGGTGGAGCGGCCTCGCAAGGCTACAGGCCTATGGCCGGAAGGGAAACTCCGGTCTATTTCGGACGGTGCGCGAGCAGAAGGTGCTCGGGTGCGTCGATCGACGGCTTCGCGCGCGCGTAGCGCCCGGGCTGCACGCCGAACACACCGTCGACGACGAGTCCGGCGCGCGCCGCGAGGAGCCGGAGCTCGCGCGGCGTGTAGCACGTCGTCCAGAGGTCGAAGGTGCGTTCCTTGCCCTCGGGATCGCGCACGACGGCGTTCTCGTGGTTCACCGCGGTGTCGGCGTCGAAGGTCTCGTCGGGTTCGAGATGGCGCACGACGAAGTACGACGAGAACGCGCTCAGCGCGAGGCGACCGCCCGGCCGGAGCGCGTCCGCGAACCGACCCACGACGTCGAGCTCGTCGTCGTCGCCGCCGAGGAGGCCGAAACCGCCCTGGCACAGACACACCACCGCGTCGAACTCGGCGTGGAACGAGAGTTCGCGGACGTCGGCCTCGTGAAACTCGGCGGGGAGGTCGCCGGCCGCGGCGCGAGCCAGTGCGAGGAAATCGGGCGAGGTGTCGACGCCGACGACCGCGATCCCCCGCCGCGCCAGCTCGAGCGCATGCCGACCCGGCCCGCATCCGGCATCCAGGACCCGCATCCCGGGTTCGAGCCCGAGCGCGTCCACGAGGAACCCGACCTCCTGCGCCGTGCCCTTGGTGAAGGCATTTCGGAGATACGCCGGACCGACGAACGCGGCAAGTGGGTTGAACCAGTGTCGGGCGGGCGGCTCCGACGCGTCTACTTCGCGTCCGCCCACGTGGTCCCGAAGCCGATGTCGACGACGAGCGGGACGCGCAGCTCGGTGACCTGCTCCATCGTCTCGCGCACGACTTCGGTCACCTTCTCGCGCTCGTCGAACGGCACTTCGAGCACGAGCTCGTCGTGCACGGTGAGCACCATCCGGCTCGTGTAGCCGCCCTCCGCGAGCGCGCGGTCGAGGTCGACCATCGCCAGCTTGAAGATGTCGGCCGCGCTTCCTTGGACGGGCGCGTTCTGCGCCATGCGCTCGCCCATCTGGCGGATCCGGAAATTGTCGGAAGACAGCTCGGGGAGCTGGCGCCGGCGACCGAACAACGTGGTGGTGAAACCGGTGGTCTTCGCCTCGCGGATCGTCTCGGTCATGTAGGAGGCGATGTTGGGGAACGCGGCGAAGTACGCGTCGAGGATCTCGCGGGCCTGATCGGTCGGGATGTCGAGGCGGGTGCCGAGACCGTAGGCCTCCATGCCGTACGCCAACCCGTAGTTCACGACCTTGGCGAACCGGCGCTGGAAGTCGTCGACCTTGGCCTCGTCGACGTGGAACACCGCGGCCGCGGTGGTGGTGTGCACGTCGGCGCCCCGCTCGAAGGCCTCGATCAGCCCCGGGTCGTGGGCGAGATGCGCGAGCACCCGCAGCTCGATCTGCGAGTAGTCGGCCGTGAGCAGGCCGCAGCCTTCGTCGGCGATGAAGGCCTTGCGCAGCTCCCGACCGGTCGACGTGCGTACCGGCACGTTCTGCAGGTTCGGTGCCTCGCTCGAGATCCGACCCGTGGTCGTGGCGACCTGGTTGAAGGTGGCGTGGATGCGACCGTCGGCCTGCACGAGCGGCGGCAGCGCGTCGGCGTACGTGCTCCGCAGCTTCTCAACCTCGCGGTAGCGCAGCAACGTCTCGACGATCGGGTGCTCGGCCGCGAGCTTCTGCAGCGAGTCGGCGTCGGTCGACGCGCCCGTCTTGGTCTTCTTGACCGGGATCAGGCCGAGCTGGTCGAAGAGGATGCGGCGCAACTGCGGCGTCGAGTTGACGTTGAACTGCTCCCCCGCGTGTGCGTGAATCTCGGCCTCGAGGCGGCGGCACTCGTCGCCGAGCTCCTTGCCGAGATCCTCGAGGAACCCGACGTCGATCCGGACGCCGGCCGACTCCATCTTCGCGAGCACGGGAACGAGCGGCCGCTCGATGCTCTCGTAGAGACCGACGAGCTCCCGCGCCTCCAGGGCTTCGCCGAGCGCGTCGGCGAGGCGCACGAGCACCGCGACGCGCCGGCCCGTCTCGCGGCCGTTCGCCTCGCCGTCGAAGTCGAGCGTGCCCTCGACCTGATCGGGCGAGGTCAGCTCCAACGAGAGGTACCGCAGCGCGAGGTCTTCCAGGAGGTATTTCCCCTCACCGGGATCGAGGAGATACGCCATGACCGCGGTGTCGCGGTCGAGCGACACGAGATCGCGCCCGAGTCCGTGCATGAGCTCCTTGGCGCGGTGCACGACCAGGGGCGGGCTCTCGGCGGAGTCGATCGCTCCGAGCGCGTCGCGTACCGTCGGGTCGGCGAGGAGATCGCCGCCGATGTACGTGGCGTCGTCGCCGGTGGAGATTGCGAGGCCGCTGATCGTGCTGCGGCCGGGCGCACCGGCCCACCGCGCTTCGACCGCGACGCGGTCGCCGTTGGCGGCGGCGCGCAGTGCTTCCGCGGCGGCGGTCGCGTCGCGCGCGATCACCACGTCGACGTCGAAGGTGTCGGCTTCGGGCGTTTCCGCGACGTCGCCGACCGCGTCGAGGATGCGCGGGAGCAGGAGGCGGAACTCGAGCTGGTTGAAGAGCACGCGGACGCGTTCGCGGTCGAAGGCGCCCTGTTGCAGATCCGCGGGCGTGACGCCGTCGAGGTCGACGTCGCGCGTGAGCCGCGACATCTCGCGGTTCTTGAAGACGCGGTCCTTGGCCTCGGCCAGGTTCGTGCGCTGCTTCGGCGGCAACTCGTCGAGGTGCTCATACACACCTTCGAGCCCGCCGTACGCGGTGATGAGCTTTGCCGCGGTCTTCTCGCCGATGCCGGGAACGCCGGGCAGGTTGTCGCTGGTGTCGCCGCGGAGACTCGCGTAGTCGAGGTACTGCGCCGGCGTGACCCCGAGGCAGCGTTCGGCGATCCCCGCCTCGTCGTAGAGGGCGTAGTCGGAGACGCCTCGCTTGTTGTAGAGCACCTTGATGTGCGGATCGAGCACCAGTTGGTAGGAGTCGCGGTCGCCGGTGACGATCACGACGTCCATCCCCGCTGCGGCGGCCTGGGTGGCGAGCGTGGCGATGACGTCGTCGGCCTCGACGCCTTTGATCTCGAGCTGCTTGATCTCGAGCGCCTCGAGTACCTCGTGGATGAGCGGCAGCTGCGACCGGAACAGGTCAGGCGTCTCCTTGCGACCTGCCTTGTACTCCGAGTCGAGCGCGTTGCGGTACGTGCTCCCGCCGGGCGCGTCGAACGCCACCGCGATGTGATCGGGCTGCTCGTCGGCCATCACCTTCGTGAGCATCGACGTGAAGCCGTAGACCGCATTGGTGACGGTGCCGTTCTTCGTCGCCAGGTCGGTGGGCAGCGCGAAGAACGCCCGGTACGCGAGGGAATGGCCGTCGAGCAGCAACAATTTCGGCATCGGGGGTCATGCTATGACGACCCGACGACACTCACCCGGGAGCTACGAAGGGGTGAGGGTGCCGCCCACGACGTCGGCCGCGACCTCGTGGATCTTGCGCCGCGAGTTCATCGCGGTCTTTTGCAGGAAGCGCCAGGAGTCGGCCTCGGTGAGTCCGTGCTCGTCCATCAGGCGGCCCTTGGCCCGGTCGATGATCTTGCGCGCCTCGAGCCGTTCCGCGAGGTCGGCGTTCTCCTGTTCGAGCGCGACGATCTGCTCGAAGCGGCCGAGCGCGGTGACGATCGCGGGCAGCAGATCGCTCGTCTGGAACGGCTTGACGAGGTAAGCCAGCGCGCCCGCGTCGCGGGCCTGTTCGACGAGGTCGTGCTGCGAGAACGCGGTGAGGATCAAGACCGCGGCGAGTCGCTCGCCCGCGATCGTGCGGGCAGCGGTGAGCCCGTCCATGCCCGGCATCTTGATGTCGAGGATGGCGAGGTCGGGTTCGAGCTCGCGCACCAGTTCGATCGCGTGGTCGCCCCGGCCGGTCTCGCCGACGACCTCGTAACCCTCTTCCTCGAGGATCTCCTTGAGATCGAGACGGATGATGGCCTCGTCTTCGGCGATCACGACGCGCACGGGTTTGCTCACCGGTTCTGTGCCTCTCACCTATCGGTTACGACGAGGAAGTAGGTGCCGGCGGAAGCGCCAGCTCGTTCGCCATGCGATCGAGCAGGGCGTCCTGGTCGCGCTCGAGGTCGTCGATCGAGCGGCGCAACGCGTCGCGGTGCCGCGACTGGGCGTCGGCGTGGCGTCGCATCTCGTGCGCCTCGGCTTGGGCCAACGGAGTTTCCGAGACAAGGGACCGCAGCCGGGCGTCCTCGGACTCGTTCACGAGCACCGCGCATTGCTCCTCGGCGACTGCGAGTTCCGCGCGCAAACGCTTGAGTCGGTCGCTCACGTCGATGAGTCGGCGTTCCAGCAGGGACTTGGCCATGGAACCCACCAGTCTACGGCGCTCACCCCCGTATGGCAGCGTTAGTGGTGATGATGCGCCATCCGATCTTCACCGCCGAGCACGAGCAGCTGCGGGGAACCGTCCGGCGGTACGTCGACTCGGAGGTGCGCCCGCACGTCGTCGAGTGGGAGACCGCCGGGCACTTCCCCGACTCCGTGTTCCGCCGGTGCGGAGAGCTCGGGTTCCTCGGCCTGCACTTTCCGAGTCGGTGGGGCGGCGGCGACGGTGACCTCGCGACCGGGCTGGTGTTCGTCGAAGAGCTGGCCCGGTGCGGCGCGGGCGCGATCCCGATGGCGGTGTCGGTGCAGACGCACATGGCCACACCCGCGCTCGCGGAATTCGGGACCGACGACCAACGCGAGCGTTGGCTCCGACCCGCGATCGCCGGTACGAAGATCGGCGCGATCGCAATCACCGAGCCCGACGCCGGCTCCGACGTCGCCGCGATCCGCACACATGCCGTGCGCGACGGGGATGTATGGCGGGTGAACGGCAGGAAGATGTTCATCACGAACGGCACCCGCGCCGACTTCCTCACGCTCGTCGCGAAGACCGATCCCGATGCCGGCCACCATGGCGTCTCCTTGTTCCTCGTCGACACGACGTTGCCCGGCGTGAGCGTCTCGCGGCGGCTCGAGAAGCTCGGCATGCACGCGTCCGACACCGCGGAGATCGCGCTCGACGACGTCGCCGTACCCGCGACCGATCTCATCGGTCTCGAAGCCGGGCAGGGTTTCGCGCAACTGATGTGGCAGCTGCAGTACGAACGCCTCGCGGGCGCGGCCGCGTGTGTGGGTCATGCCGCGCAGACACTCGAGGAGACGATCGCCTACGCACGCGACCGGCAGGCTTTCGGTCGACCGATCGCACAGCATCAGGTGATCGCGCACAAGATCGCCGACGCGGCCACCGAGTTGAGTGCCGCGCGCGCACTGCTCTACTCGACCGCGTGGGCCGTGATGCAGGGCGACTATCCCGTCGCCGAGATCTCGATGTGCAAGAAGTATTGCGCGCAGGTGCAGAACCGGCTCGTGGATTCGTGTGTGCAGATCTGGGGCGGCGCGGGTTATCTCGAAGAGACGGGTATTCCGCGCGCGTTCCGGGATGCCCGCCTGCAGCGCATCGGCGGCGGCACCGACGAGATCATGAACGAGGTCATCGCCAAGCGACTGCTCGCCGACGGGGATCGCGACGAACCCGGACGTCGGCCGTGACGACTCCGAAGACCAGCGTCGAGGTCGATGTCGTCATCTGCACCTACGACAATCCCGAGTTGCTCGACCGTGTGTTGTCCGCGCTGGGCGCGCAGGAACGAGCCGACGGTGGATGGCGCGTCACCGTCGTCGACAACAACAGCCCCGACACCACCCGCGCCGTCGTCGAGCGCCACATACAGAGCCGAGCCCTTCCCGAGCTCCGGCGGGTTGTCGAGTCGGAGCAGGGACTCACGCCCGCGCGCCGGTGCGGCGTCCGGTCGACGACGGCCCCGTGGATCGCGTTCGTCGACGACGACTGCCTCCTCGACGAGAGATGGATCGAGCGCGCGCTTGCGTTCGCCCGCGCGCACCCTGAATGCGGAGGATTCGGCGGACGGGTCTCGCCGGAGTACGCGAGCGGCGCGCCCGCGTTGCTCTCTCGTTACGGATGGGCATTTGCCGAACAGGATCTCGGGGAGGTTCCGACGACGGTCGATTGCCTCGTCGGCGCGGGCATGGTGCTGCACCGGTCCGCGCTCGAAGCGTCGGGCTGGATCGCGGGTCCGTACTTCGCGGATCGCGTCGGGCGGAAGTTGGTCTCCGGCGGCGACGTCGAGATCGCGTTGCGAGTCGCGGCAACCGGCCGCGCGTTGTGGTACGTCCCGGACTGCACGCTGCGGCACGTCATTCCCCGACATCGGACGGCGCCGCGTTATCTGGTCCGTATGACACGCGGCCTCGGGGTCTCCTACAGCCTGGCGCAGGCGCTCCTCGCGCCCGGCTCGCCGCGCGCTTGGTTCCGTGCGACCGCGAAGGATCTCGTGCGCGCCGCGGTCGTACCGCTCAAGATGATGCGACGCATAACTTCCGGTGCGGACGCGCGGCTCGACGCACGCCTGACCGCGAGTTACGAGATCGGTCGCTGGTTCGGCGCCGCCCGCGTGCTCGGGCTCCTCGTACGCGGCAGATGTGACTATTTCGGGAAGGCGCGCGCCGTCGACGGTCGTGCCCGGGCGGACCATGTCGTACACGCTGATTGACGTCGAGCGGACGCAGCCGGCGCCGACTCTTCGCGTACCCGACGACGGAGCGGGCGTCGGGATCATGTCGCGCGACAACGGACGCGTGATCGGCTTCGCGCTGCACGCGCTCCCGCCCGGTGCGACCCTCTCCCCGACCGACGTCGAAGCATTGGCAGACCCGGTGCCCGTCGACCCACCGGCGATCCCGGCGGTGGACGCGAGCGTGCCGTCGATGACCGTCGTCGTCTGTACGAGAGACCGTACCGATCTCCTGCACGACTGCTTGACGAGCCTCCTCGCGGTCGACTCGGGCCCGGTGGAGATCCTCGTCGTCGACAACGCGCCGTCCGACGACGGGACTCGCGCGCTGACCGAGGAGCTAGGCGTGCGCTACGCCGTCGAGCCGTGCCCCGGTCTCGACTTCGCGCGCAACCGGGCCTTGAAGCTGAGTCGCGGCGACGTGATCGTCTTCGTCGACGACGACGTCGTCGTCGATCGCTACTGGCTCGAGGGACTCCGCAGCGTGTGGAGCCGTCATCCCGATGCCGGAATGGTCACGGGCCAGATCATGCCGCTCGAGCTCGAGACGGATGCCCAGATCGCGTTCGAGACGCGCGGCGGCTTCCGCGGCGGCAACGAGCAGATCCGGTACGAGGGAATGACGCGCGAGGGTGACCCGATCTACCCGTACGGCCCGGGCATGTTCGGCGCCGGTGCGAACATGTCGATCCGGCGCGAAGTGGCGCTGCGACTCGGCGGGTTCGACGAAGCCCTCGACACCGGCCCACCGCTCCCCGGCGGCGGCGACATCGACATGATGCACCGCGTACTCCGGGCCGGCTTCGCGCTCGTCTACGAACCGCGCGTCGTGGTCTTCCACCGACACCGAAGCGACTGGCCGGGCCTGCGCCGCCAGTACGACTCCTGGGGCCGGTCCCTGATGGCGTTCGCGACGAAGACCTACCGGCTCGACCCGGCCGGACGTCCGAAGCTCCGCCGGTTGGTTCGCTGGTTCTACTCGCACCAACTCCGCGACGCGCGCCGCAGTTCGACCGGTTCAACACCGGGAGGCCGGGCGCCGGCGCTCGCCGAGCTGAGGGGAGGCACGATCGGTCTGCTCGGAACCTACGGACGTTCGCGCCGGAGGTCGCGGCGCCGACGGCGCGACCACGCGCGCCCCACCGTTGCGATGCTGCCGTGGGGCGACGTGGTCGAGGACTACATCGATCCCCTCGGGCTCTCGCTCGACGACTACGCCGAACGACTCTCGGGCGGTTGGCTCTTCGGTTTCGCCGAGGCGTTCGCGACCGCGGGGGTCGACACCGTCATCGTCTGCTGGTCGCGTGCAGTCACGCGACCCACGCGCCGCATCCATGCGCCGACCGGTGCCGTGTTGTGGTTCCTGCCGCCGTCCCGCCTCTATCTGCTCGCGCGATCGCGGCTTGCCGACGTGTACGCGTGGAGCCTGCGTGACGCGATCGGGAGCGGGCGCGGCCGATCGTCACTTGTAACGGGTGCGATTGCGCGCAGCGTCGCGCCGTTCCTCACCGCGACCCCGCGCCGTCTGGCACGGGTGTTGCGCGCGGAGGCCTGCGACGCCCTGGTCTGTCAGGAATACGAGGAGGGGCGCTTCGACATCTGCACCGCGCTGGGGAAGTCGCTGCGCATCCCGGTCTTCGCAACCTTTCAAGGCGGCGATCACACCCGCACACCGCTGGAGCGGCGTTTCCGCCGTCGATCAGTGCGCTCGGCGGCCGGGCTCATCGTCGCGGCCGAATCAGAGCGCGAGCGAGTGCTCGAGCGCTATCGCATCTCGCCCGATCGAGTCGCGCCGATCGCGAACCCGCTCGACCCGGCCACCGTTGCGCGTCGGCCGAAGTCCGAGGCGCGCAGCATTCTTGGTCTCGCGGCCGATACCCGCGTCGCGGTCTGGGTCGGGCGGGTCGACATCGTGCCCAAGGGGATCGACATCCTGATCGACGCCTGGTGTGAGGTTCGGGCGTCGAGCGCGACACCTGTGCAGCTCGTGCTCCTCGGTACCGGCTCCGGTTCGGCGTGGCTGCACGAGCAGCTCGATCGCCTCGGCCTCGACGACGTGCTGTGGCGCGACGAGTACGTGCTCGATCGTGAGGTCATCGGTACCTACCTCTCCGCCGCCGACGTGTTCGTCCTGCCGTCGCGCCAGGAGGGATTCCCCGTGGCGCCGGTCGAAGCCATGGCCGCGGGTCTACCGGTCGTGGCGGCCGACGCGCCGGGCGTCCGAGCAGTGGTCGGCGACGGAGACGCGGCGGGCGGTGTCGTGGTCCCGCGCGACGACGCCCGCGCACTGGCAACCGAACTGGGAAAACTGCTCGCCGATCCCGCGCGCAGCGCGGTGCTCGGCGGGCGCGCCGAAGCGCGCGTCCGCGACGAGTTCTCGCTCGAAGCGATCGGTAAGCAGCTGCGCTCGTTCGTCATCGAGCGGTCTCCCGCATGACCGCGCAACCGGTCTCGGTCATCATCCCGACCATCGGCCGTCGGGAACTGCTCGAAGCATGCTTGCGATCGGTCCTTGCGTGCGATCCGAGCGCGGCGGAGGTCGTGGTCGTCGATCAGAGCGGAAGTACCGAAGTGGGCGCGCTCGTCGAGCGCATCGCCGACCCCTCCGTGCGCCGGGTCACCTGCGACGGATCGGGCACGGCCCGCGCCATGAATCGCGGGCTCGCGGAGGCTGCGCACGACACGGTGTTCGTGACGCACGACGACTGCACCGTCGCGGGAGACTGGATCGGGGTCGGCATCCGCCTCGCGACGGCTTCGCCCGACGCGATCATCACCGGACGCGTCCTACCGCCCGACGACTCGGGCTACGTGCCCTCCACGAAGACCGACACGGAGCGGCACGATTACACCGGCGTGCTGACGAGCGGCGTGCTCTATCCCGCGAACATGGTCGTGAGCCGCGACGCGATATGCGCGATCGGCGGGTTCGACGAACGCAGAAGCCTGCTCGTCGCCGAGGACAACGATCTCTGCTACCGGTGGCTGGCCGACGGCCGGCCGTTCCACTACGAACCCGATCTCGTGGTGTGGCACCACGATTGGCGAACCCCGCAGGAGCTCGTGAGGACCCATGTCGCGTACGCGCGTGCGCAAGGCGGGTTCTACGCCAAGCACCTCTACCTCCGCGACTTTCGCGTGTTGCGCCTCCTCGCCTGGGACCTGCGGCGCGGAATCCGGACGACGCTACGCGGATGGCTGCGGCGCGAGGATCGCTGGGAAGACGAATACCGCGAGATCGCGGTGTGGATGCCGGTCGGCATTATTGCGGGCCTGCGCGAAGCGCGCGCGTTGAAGCGCGCTCGCGCTCAGTCCGACGACGCGTAGGCGCCGTCGCCGAGAACCCGGGCCAGCATCTCGCCGCTCGGGTCGCCCTGCGCGACGCCCGCCGCGTGCGCGGCGGCGCGCGACAGCATCTCGCCCTTGGATCCCCGGAACCCGAACGCGCTCGTGACTCGGTACACGGCAAACGCGACGCGCGAGACGAACATCAGTTGGCTCGGCTTCCGCAGTCGGGCCCGGCGCAGGATTCGGCGGGGCCGCGAGACGTCGCCGACGGGAAAGAGCACATCGACCGTCTCGGGGTGCAGCTTCGCGATGAGAGTCGCGTTGAGACCCACGCCGTACTGGCGCGCCACGAGCACCCGGCTGGGGGGAATGTCGGGGTGCCACGCAACCGCTTCGGGATCGAAGCGCACGACCGAGCCGGCCCCGAGGAGG
>DASYJT010000088.1:0-2579 GCA_035996165.1 Acidimicrobiia bacterium | reverse complement strand
GTCCAATGCGTTCCCACACCTTCGGTGAAGTTCGACGACAACACGTAGCCGGCACGTTGCGCGTCCTCGGTGGTGCGCAACCGGCATGCGACCTGCGCGGCCGCCGATATCTCGCGGATGAGAGCCTTACCCGCCGCGCCGGCGACGTCGACCGGCGATTGCGGGCCGGGGGCGCCGTGCCCCGAATGCACGACGGAACCGCGCAGAGGTGCGCGCTCCACGATGCCGAGGCGCGTGAGCGCCGCCCGGGTCGCGGGGGAAGGCGCGGGCGCGCCGTTCGTCGCGCCGCACTTCAGCGCGTCGATGTCGGGCAGCCGGTTCGCGGTCGAGGAGCCGCACGCACCGACGAAAACGAGCGCCAGCGCGGTTACGACGCCGGAACGGTGCCGCCGCGCGTTTCGGACCACGTCTTGCCCTGCTCGACATCGAGGTCGTGGGGGAGCCCGAGCAGTCGCTCGGCGATGATGTTCCGCAACACCTCGCTGGTTCCGCCGCCGACGGTGAGCGCCGGGCTGAAGAGGAAGCCGCGGTCCCACTCCGCGCCGAACGTGCCGTTCGCCGTGAGCATGCCGCCCGCGCCCATGAGATCCTTGGCGAGCGTGAACACGCGCTTGCCGTGCGGGTCGGCGAGCGCCTTGCGCAGCGACGCGTCGGGCCCGGGCTTCTTGTTCACCGCGGCGGAGATCATCCGCATCCGGTGGTAGCGCAGGATCTCACCCTCGATGAACGCGCCGACCACTTCCTGGCGGGCGACCACGTCGGCGAGCCCTCCGTTGTCGCGGAAGTGAGCGACGAGGTCGCGAGCGCTGGGTCCGTAACCCCACTGCAGCCCGCCGCCCGTCGACAACGACACCCGCTCGTTCGCGAGCGTGGTCTTGGCCATGCCCCAACCGAGGTTCTCCTCGCCGATCAAGTTCTCGGCCGGAACGCGCACGTCGTCGAAGAACACCTCGGTGAACCCGGACTCGCCGGTCATGCTGCGGATCGGCCTGACCTCGATCCCGGGGAGATCCATCGAGATGATGAAGTACGAGATGCCGCGGTGCTTGGACACGTCGCCTTGCGTGCGCGCGATGAGGATCCCGAACTTGGCGTGATCTGCGAGCGACGTCCAGATCTTCTGTCCGTTCACGCGGTAGATATCGCCGTCGCGTTCGGCGCGCGTGCTCAGGTTCGCGAGATCCGAGCCCGCGCCCGGCTCGCTGAACAGCTGGCACCAGAGCTCTTCGCCCGCGAGCATCGGCCAGAGGTAGCGCTGCTTCTGCTCGTCGTTGCCGAGCGCCACGATGATCGGTCCGCAGTGTCCGATGCCGATCGGGTTGAGCGGTTTCGTCGCGCCCGCGCGTTTCATCTCACTCTCGATGATCAGCTGCAACGCGGGGTCGGCGTCGAGCCCGTACGGCCGCGGCCAATGCGGCACGACGTAGCCCGCTTCCACGAGTTGGCGCGGCGTGGGTGCCGGGTGCTCGGTGAACCACGCCCTCACCTCGACCCGGCGCGGGTCGTCTTCGGCGGGCAGGTCGACATCCACAGGCGCAGTCTCGCATTCACGGGCCTCGCGGTGCTCAACTACGCCGCATGGCCTGGAACATCGCAGATCTCACCGAACACATCGTCGACACGGTCCCCGACCGGGTGGCCCTGATCATCTCCGACGAGCCCCGCACGTACGCCGAGCTCGACGAACGGGCCAACCGCCTGGCGCACCACTTGCAGGCCCAAGGCATCGGACGCGGCGACCACGTGGGCATCTACGGCATGAACAGTCATGCGTTCGTCGAGACGATCCTCGCCGCGTACAAGCTGCGCGCGGTACCGGTGAACGTGAACTACCGCTACGTCGAGGCCGAGCTCAGCTACCTGTTCGACAACGCCGATCTGGTCGCGCTCGTGCACGACGCGCAGTACACGCCGCGCATCGCGGCGGTGCGCGACTCGCTGCCGATGCTGCGCCACCTGATCGCGATCGACGACGGCTCCGGCACCGACACGTCCGCGCTCGGCTCGGTCGCGTACGACGACGCGCTGGCAACCGGTTCCCCCGAGCGCGACTTCGAGGAGCGCTCCGACGACGACATCTACATCCTCTATACCGGCGGCACGACCGGCATGCCGAAGGGTGTGGTCTGGCGCCAAGAAGACGTGTTGTGCGTCCTCGGCGGGTTGGTGAACTTCGAAACCGGTATCCGCGTGCTCGACGAATGGGAGTTCGCCAAGGCGGCGGCGGAGGCTCCCGCCGACGCCGGCTTCGCGGTCGTGATCGCGCCGCTCATGCACGGCGCCGCGCAGTGGGGGACGATCAACGGTCTGATCAACGGGCGGACGACGGTCCTGACGCCGAAGTTCGACGCGCACGACGTGTGGCGCGCGGTCGAGAAGTACAAGATCCCGACGCTGAGCATCACCGGCGACGCGATGGGTCGTCCGTTGATCGAAGCGCTCGACGACGGCGGCTACGACGCGTCGTCACTCGTCGCCGTCGCGTCGACCGCCGCGGTGTTCAGCGCGACCGTCAAGGCGCAGTTCCACGAACGGTTCCCCAACCTGGTCATCGCCGACGCGGTCGGCTCCACCGAGAC
>DASYJT010000087.1:0-6750 GCA_035996165.1 Acidimicrobiia bacterium | reverse complement strand
CGAAGACGGCGGAACGCGCTTCCTCCCGATCTTCATCGGCTCACCCGAGGCGACCGCGATCGTCTACGCGCTGCAGGGCATGGAAACCCCGCGTCCGATGACACACGACCTGTTCAAGACGGTCCTCGAGGGCATGGCGGTAAAGCTCGACCGGGTCGAGATCACCGCGCTGCACGACGGAACCTTCTACGCCGAGATCGAATTCGACCGCGACGGCACCAAATCGCGGATCTCGTCGCGCCCCTCCGACGCGATCGCGCTCGCGGTCCGGTTCGGCGCCGAGGTCCCGATCTACGCCGACGAGGCGGTGCTCGACGAGGCCGGCGTGCTCTTCGAGGCCGACGAAGAGGAGCACGAGGTCGAGCAATTCCGCGAGTTCCTCGACAACATCACCCCGGAGGATTTCGCCCAGTAGCCCTCCCGCCGGGTCGACCTGTGGAAAACCTTGAGGTTTACGGTTCGACCCCGATGTAACTACAATCGTGTGACCAGGTAGTAGTTGCGAGGGAGCGTCGATGTCGGAGCCCGGTTACCGCGGTCCGCAGGTGTGCAAGATCGTCGGGATCACTTACCGTCAGCTCGACTACTGGGCGCGCACCGAGCTTGTCCGCCCGTCGGTGATGGACGCGAACGGCAGCGGCACGCAACGGCTGTACTCCTACCGCGACCTCGTCGAGCTCAAGGTCATCAAGCAGATGCTCGACGCGGGCATCTCGTTGCAGTCGGCGCGCAAGGCGGTCGAGTCGCTGCGCGGCTTTCACGAAGACCTCGCGTCGGTCCGCATCGTTCTCCAGGGTCCGAGCGTCGTGCTCGCCCAGAGCGACGAGCAGGTCATGGATCTCCTGCGCGGCGGCCAAGGTGTGCTGAGCATGGTGCTCGAGCTCGAGCCGCTGCAGCAGACGATCACCGAAGCCGTGCAACTGGCCTTGAACATCGACACCGACGGCAATCCGCGCGCGGCCGCGCGTTAGCAGCTCGGGGAGCGCGTCATCGACAGCGAAGTGCTCCCGCACGAACAGGTCCGCTTCGCGCACAACTCCGAGCGGCAGTTCGCGAAGCTGCTCGACTTCTACGGCATCGTCTGGGAGTACGAGCCGCGTACGTTCACGCTCGAGCACGATCGCGACGGCCGGCCGGTGCAGGCGTTCTCGCCCGACTTCTACCTGCCGGCTTACGACCTCTACATCGAGATCACCACGCTCAACCAGAAGCTGGTGACGAAGAAGAATCGCAAGGCGCGTCGCCTCGTAGAGCAACATCCCGAGGTGTCGATCCGGGTCCTCTACCAACGCGACTATCTGAACCTGCTCGTGAAGTACGGGCTCGAACCGCCGTCGCAACTCGTCGAGGCCGGGCTCGACCCGACCGACGTCGACGCACCCGTTGCATTCGATCTCGGGCGGCGTCCGCGCTCGGTCGCGAACGGTTCCGCGGCCGAGAGCGCATGACCGAGGGCGCGCACTCCGAAGCACCGATGCGGCACAGCCCGCTCGACGCGAAGCATCGCGCCCTGGGTGCGCGCATGGTGCCGTTCGGCGGATGGGACATGCCGCTCCAGTATCCGGGCGGCGTGCTCGAGGAACACCGGGCGTGCCGCACGCGCGCGGTGGTGTTCGATGTCTCGCACCTCGGCACCGTCGAGTGCAGCGGCGTGGGTTCCCTCGAGCTCCTGCAGTGGTTGCTGACGAACGATCTCCGCAAGATCGAACCCGGACGCGCGCAGTACACGCACCTTCTCGATCCCGACGACGCGCATGTGGTCGACGACATCATCGTCTGGTGGGTCGACATCGATCGCTTCTTCGTCATGCCCAACGCGTCGAACACCGACGAGCTACTCGCCGCGTTCACCGAAGGGCTTTCCCACACCGACGGCGACGTCGAGTTCGCCGACGTCACCGCCACCCGGGCGGTGCTCGCGGTGCAGGGTCCGCAAGCCCGGGCGCTGCTCGCGGGCGTGAACCGCGAAGCGTCCGAGGTCCCGCGGTTCGCGGTCCGCCGGGTGGGCGATCTGATCGTCGCGGGGACGGGCTACACGGGCGACGACGGGGTGGAGCTTCACGTCGCCGCAGCCGATGCGCCCGCGCTCTGGGACGCGGTGGTCGCCGCCGGCATCGAGCCCGCCGGTCTCGGCGCGCGCGACACGCTGCGCCTGGAAGCCGGGCTCCCGCTGCACGGCCACGAGCTGGGCCCGGGCATCACGCCGTTGCAGGCCGGGCTCGGCTGGGTGGTCGGCTGGGACAAGGCCCACTTCCGGGGGCGCGCCGTGCTCGCGGGCGAGTTGGAAGAGGGCATCAAGCGCCGGTTGCGCGGCCTGGCCGTCGAAGGCCGGCGGCCGCCCCGCGCCGGCTCCCGGGTGTTGCGCGACGGCGCGGAGATCGGCGCGGTCACCAGCGGCAACTTCTCGCCGATGCTCGGCCACGGGATCGCGCTCGCGTTCGTGCCGCCCGAGCTCCAGCCCGGCGAAGCGGTGCAGGTCGACGTGCGGGGCCAGCTGCTCGACGCCCGCATCGTGACGTTGCCCTTCGTCAAGCGGTGACGATCCGCGACGCGACCCGAGTTGATCTCGACGAGATCCTCGCGCTCGTGCGTGAGCTCGCCGACTACGAGCGCGAACCCGACGCGGTGGTGTTCGATCCCGACGAGTTCGCCGGGCACCTGTTCGGCGAAGGCGCCGTGGCGCGAGCGTTGATCGCGACCCACGACGATGGCGACGACGCCGCGGTCGCGGGTATGGCGCTCTACTACCGGACCTTCTCGACGTGGCTCGGCCGCGACGGCATCTGGTTGGAAGACCTCTTCGTGCGGCCGCGGTACCGGCGACACGGCTACGGCCGGGCACTCCTCGAAGAGTTGCGGGCGCGCACCGAGGGCCGCGTCGAGTGGGCGGTACTCGACTGGAACGAGTCGGCGCAGGAGTTCTACCGGAGCCTCGGAGCGCAGCCCGTCGACGGCTGGACGATCTGGCGGTGGCCACCGGTAGCTTCGCGCCCATGACGGATCGATCCGAGCAGTACCCGCCGCTCTCGCCCGAACGCTTGACGATCTGGTCGCGGTTCGGCA
This sequence comes from Acidimicrobiia bacterium, assembly GCA_035996165.1. GTDB lineage: Bacteria > Actinomycetota > Acidimicrobiia > IMCC26256 > PALSA-610 > PALSA-610. Next base: position 3,687 of record DASYJT010000087.1, on the reverse strand, counting down.
AGTGGGACACGGTCTGGTATCCGCAGTTCCTCGGCATCGAGGTCGAGGAGATTCGCCAGGACTACGCGCGCATGCGCTTGCCGTACCGCCCCGAGTTCCGCCAGCCCGCGGGCGTCGTGCACGGCGGTGTGATCGCGTCGTTGATCGACACGGTGGTCGTCCCGGCGGTCGGCTCGGGCTACGACGAGCCGCGCCAACTGTTCACCATCGACATTCAGCTGCGGTTCCTCGCGCCGATCGTCGACGACGACCTCGTCGCCGAAGGCTGGGTCTCGCAGCGCGGTCGCCAGATCGTCTTCTGCGACGCGGAGGTTCGCAGTGGCGCGGGCCGGCTCGCGGCGACCGCCACGTTGACCTACAAGGTGTCGTCGAAGCCGCTGGTGCTCGACTAGCCGGGTTGCGCGAAGAAGTCGAGCAGCGCGGCGTTGTACTCGTCCGGACGCTCGAAGTAGGTGGAGTGCCCGGCATCGGCGATCTCGACGATCTTCGCCATCGCGAGACGCGCGGCGCTCTCGATGACGAGGTGCGGAGGGAACAGCGCGTCGTCGCTGCTCGTGATCACGAGGATCGGGATGCCCAGCGCGTCGAGCGCCGCGTGTTCGACTGCGCCGCCCGACAGCGCTCGTCCCACCGCTCCCATGGGTGGCGAGTGGAACGTGTTCAGCTGCTGGTAGAGGAACGCGCGCGCGGGATCGCGCTCCGCGAACGCGGGCGACAGCGCGCTGTGCACTCCGAGGCGACCTTCCGTACCGTCGTCGAGGATCGCGATCGCCGCGGCGTCGGCGCGCGCATCCGGCGCCACCATGGCCGCGAAGTGCCGGGCCAGCTCGTCGGTCCAGAGACCACCGACCGTGTTCGAGAGCGTGATCGTCGCGACCCGGTCGGGGTGCGCCAGCGCGAACCCGGTCGTCCACCATCCACCCATCGACTGGCCGACCACATGGGCCCGCTCGACGCCGACGGCGTCCAGGATCGCGGTCAAGTCCGCGACCGCCGCGTCGGTACCGAGCTCGCGGTTCACGATCGTCGAGTTGCCAAAGCCGCGGCTGTCCCAGGTGACGACGCGGTATCCGGCGTCGGCCAGGACCGGCACCTGCTGGAACCACGCCGCGTGCGAGCCACCGGCGCCGTGAGTGAGCACGACCGTGGGCGCGTCGGCGGCGCCCGTCACCTCGTAGTAGATGACCTCCCCGCCGGACGCGACGGTCGCGGTGCGCCACCGATGCGTCATCGGGGAGCAAGCACGGTGTCGGCGAACAACTTCGGACCCCAGAGCTCGAGCGCGTGGTCGTGCGTGAACGCGCGGAAGGCGTCGGTGGTGACGAGTCCGCGCTCCACCAGCTCCCACGCTTCGGGCAGGACCTGCGTCGCGTCGGGAACGTCCCAGTGCCCAAGGTCGGAGGCGAACATCGCCCCGAGCCGAGTGCCGTGGTACTCGGGCGCGAAAGCGAGCGCCCACGTGGGGTCGTCTGCTTCACAGCCGAAGAAGCATTGGCGCGCGAACGTCTCTCGGATGTCGGCGGGGGAGCGGAGCCCGCTCGCGGCGAACTCGTCGAGCAGCGAACGGTCTTCGTCCGGTTCGCTGAGCATGTGCAGCGCCGCGTCCAGGTCGCCGACGCGGGCGCGCACTTCGTCGGCGCCGTAGCGCTCGATCAAGTCGGTGAGCAGTGCACGATCGAGCCGCGCGGGGTCGTACTGGCCCATTGCGTCACTGTGACGTTTCTCCCAATGTCCGACGAGGTCGCTGCACAGCGTCGCGGCCCACGTCACGCCGCCTTCGAGGAACGCGAAGCGCAGTTCGGGAAACCGGTGCATGACGCCGCCGAGCAGCAACGAACGGCACAACGCTTCGCCGGCCGCACCGAACGAGCCGACGTGGTTCGCGACATAACTCGAGGGCGACGTGCGGCTGCCCCAGCCCATACCGGTGGAGTGGAAGGTCGGCGTCACGTCGAGCTCCACGAACCGCTGCCAGAGCGGGTCGTAGTCGTGCGCGCTGTCGAGCCCGAGCGCGTCGACCCAGCGCGCACCGCGCGGAAGGTTCTCGCCGGGCAAGGGACGGTGCACGAGCCCGGTGCACATCACCACGCGCAGACCGAGCGTCTCGACCGCGTGCTCGAGGACCGCGATTGCTTCTTCGGGTGCGTACGTCGGCACAATGGCGACGGGCTCGAGCCGATCCCGCAAGCCCGCGTACGCCTGCGCGTAGTACGTGTTGAACGCGCGCGCCGCGGCGACGCGGAGGTTCGGGTCGTCGAGGCCCATCACCGTCAGCCCGTAGGTGGGGTAGCAAACCGCGACGTCGATACCCAGCTCGTCGAGCCGCTCGTGCAGGAGCGCGGGCAGCATCGCGCTGGCGCGGTCGAGGGTGTTCTCGCTCGGCAGACCCCACCACGACACGCGGAACAGCCCGAGCGCGCGCTTGGTGTCGGCATCGAGCGTCCGGGAGAGGCGTGCGCCGTTCTCGACGACATCCCACGCGTCGACCGCTCCGGGCCCGCCCTCGTCTCGCAGGAGATCGCGGAACCAGGGGAGGTATTCGATGCCGTGACCGTCGGCGTCGATGACGGGATGGTCGAGCCCCGCTCTGACCTCGGCCGCGGTCAATGACACGAGGGTCAACGTAACAAAAGCGCGTCGAACGCGTGTCGGCCCTACGCGTCGAAGCGCAGGTCGCCGTTGATGACGTCGAAGGCGACATCGTCGAGCGACTTGTCGCCCGCGGCGGCGACGGCTCGGAGCCGACCGAGCGCCTCGGTCGCGGTGCACTCGAGTTGACCGGCGACCATCCCGGCAGCCTGATATGCGAACACGGAGAGCTGCGCTTCGACCCCGGCCATCGAAATCACCTCGGCGGCCATGCAACCCGGCCCGCGTCACTGGTACGTGACGACGGACGGACCAGGTTCCGTCACTGTGACGATTTGCCCCTGGATGCCAACCCCGAAAGCTCAGCCGGCCGGGAGCTCGCTGCGGCCGCCGGTGGCCCACCACGACGCCGTGAGGCGGAGACCCTCGACGTTGCCCCGAGGCTGCATCTCCTCGTAGATCCGCTTGTAGCCGGTGCGCTGGATGCGCCAGGCGCCGTCGTGCTTGACGTACTCGTCGTTGTAGAACGAGCAACCCCGGATGGTGAGCTGGAAGTCGGTCATGACGACGATGTCGTCGAGGGCCCAGACGCCCCGGGCGGTATCGGGACCGGTGAGGTCGATTTCCGGGTGATGCATCTTGTGGCTCGACAGGAACGTCTCGGCGCCCATCGAACGCGTGAGGAATTCGATGATCGCGTCTCGACCCTCGAACGAGTACCCGCCGCCGCTGTACGCCGCGTGCGCGTCGACCGTGAAGCACTCGGCCATCTCGTCCCAGAGCTTCTGGTCGAGGCACCGGGCGTACTTGTACTTGAGCCGCTTGATCAGCTCGATCTCTACGAGGTCATCGGGAGTCATGGGGGCGAGGCTCGCCGCCCGGCCCCCGTCCATGCAATTCAGGGCAAGTTGACATAACGGGCATTATCGGCGGTCTACCGGTCAATCCGGGTGTCGATCGAGGCCGGGTTCGTTCGTCGTCATGTCGACCCGCGAGCTGTGTGTGACAAGGAGACCCGATGCAAGCCCGAATGAACCACCCGGCATTCGTTGTTGCCGACGCCATGGACGCTCTCCAGGCGCTCGGGAAGGCTGTCGG
>DASYJT010000086.1:0-13625 GCA_035996165.1 Acidimicrobiia bacterium | reverse complement strand
CCGGGTCGGAAGATCGACGTCCACGCCTGTGAGCTGCGCGTCTTGTCGCCGATCTCGGCGAGACGCTCCGCCATCTTCGGCCGGCTGCCGTTCCCGTTGCTCGTGGCCACGTTCAGCTCCCGCTCTGCCGGGCCGCGCGGGCCCCGCCTCGGGCGGTCTGGGTGTCGGTTTGTCGTCTCATCGTTATGCCCTCGGCTCGCATTCCCGGTTACCGCTCACTAGAAGCGGACGCCGTAGGCGTAGCCGTGTCGGTTGTCGCGGGTGTGGGGGTCGCCGTCGCGCCATTGGTCGGTGACTTTGCCCAAGATGATGACGCCGGTGGGGCAGCGGTCGATGCACAGGGCGCAGCGGGTGCAGACGTCTTCGTCGACGACGAAGAAGACGTGGTCTTTGGGGTCGTCGCCGGGTTGGTCGGCGTTGACGGCTTCGTCGATTGCGGTCGTGGAGAGCATGTGGATGCATTTCCACGGGCAGATGTCGACGCAGCCCTCACAGAGGATGCATTCCTCTTGGTCGATGTGGAGGAACTGCTTCGGCTTCACGGCCTGCGTCAACCACTTCGGGTCGACCTCTTGCAGGACGTAGGAGGTCGAGAATTCCGGCATCGGCGGATTCGCATCGTTCTTGCGCGCCATGGCTATGCGCTCTCTCGCGGACGTTCCATCGCCGACGAGCTCACCGTGGTGCTCATGATGACTCGGTCGTCGTGACGGGGCGGCCGTAGGCGGAGGTGCGCTTCGCGCTGCGGAAGCGCGAGAACAGACCGCCACCGGTGATCGGGCCGGCGTCCGGCTCGGTGCTCGCGCCTTCGGTCGCGGGCTCGGCGACCTTGCGCTTCTGCCACGCGGCGAAGAAGTAGATGTTCATGCCGAGGACGACGACGTAGATCACCGCGGCGACCGCGTCGGCGACCTTGTCGCGCGTGATGTCGAAGTGGATGATCGAGTTCTTGTGCATCACGAACGACGAGCTGTCGAAGTTCAGGTAGGAGTTCGCGAACGTCAACCACTCGTGCGGGATCACGCCATAGCCGAGCGCAAACATGAACCACACGAACATGGCGCCGATCACGACCTGCGCCCACGTTGCCGGTTCGTTCGTCTTCTTCGGCTTTCGGATCACGTACGCCGCTGCCGCGAGGCCGATCGTGAACAACACGATGCCGTAGAGCAACCGTGCGGCCTTGCGCAGCCAGGGCAGGTGTAACCCGAAAACGGTGCGCGGAAGCAGGTTGGGAACGTGCACCGCGAGGAGGTGCCACACGTTCAGGTCACGCATGCTCCCCGGCGCTCCTTTTCACGTCTGCCGTGTCGCTCTTGCTACCACGCTAGAGGCGGGTCCGGCACATTGTGCGCCATGGCGCATCACGCTTCGTTTTCGACCCACCGAGCATGTGATCATGTGCTCGTGAGCGCGCCCGTGCCGAACGAATTCCCCGGCGTTTTCGACGCACTCGTCGTCGGCGCGGGACCGTCGGGCGCCGCGGCATCGTATTGGCTCGCGTCGCGTGGTCATTCGGTGCTCGCGATCGAGAAGAAACACTTTCCGCGCGAGAAGACGTGCGGCGACGGGCTCACGCCGCGCGCGGTCCGGCAGTTGCACGACATGGGTCTTGCCGATCGGCTGGGGGGCTTCCAACGCTTCGACGGTCTGCGGTCGGTCGCGCACGGCGTCACCCTCGAGCTGGCCTGGCCCGACCATCCGGACTTCCCTCCCTTCGGATACGTGGTGCGCCGACGTGAGCTCGACGAGATGGTTGCCGAGCAGGCGGTCAAGGCCGGCGCAACGATCTGGCAGGGGGCCGAAGCGGTCGCCCCGATCGTCGACGGGGGTCTGCTCGCAGGTGCGATGGTCCGCGACAAGGACTCCGGCGAGATCACCCCGGTCCGAGCCCGTTACGTGGTGGTCGCCGACGGTGCCAATTCTCGGTTCGGCCGGGCGCTCGGTACCGCCCGAGACCGGTCGTTCCCCCTCGGGATGGCGATCCGCGGCTACTTCACGAGCCCGCTCCACGACGAGCCCTGGATCGAGAGCCACCTCGACATCCGCGACCGCGATGGCAACCATTTGCCCGGGTATGGGTGGATATTTCCGGTTGGTGACGGCACGGTCAACGTCGGGGTGGGTCTGCTCTCCACGTTCCAGGGCTGGAAGCACGTGAACACGACCCACCTGATGGACGCGTTCTGCGAGACCGCGCCGGCCCGCTGGGGCCTGTCGCCCGAGACCTCCACGGGGGCGCCGACGGGTGGCCGGCTTCCGACCGGCGGATCGGTCACGCCCCGGGTCGGGCCGACCTTCGTGGTGGCGGGCGACGCAGCCGGGTTCGTGAACCCGTTCAACGGCGAGGGGATCTCCATCGCCTACGAGACCGGCCGCCTCGCCGCCGACGCCGTCGATCTCGCGCTGACCTCGGGCGACGGGCTGGCGCTGCAGACCTACGACGCCCGGCTCGAGGAGGTATACGGCCTCTACTTCAAGATGGCGCGGCTCTTCGTGCACGCCATCGGCAATCCCGCGGTGATGCGGGAGCTCACCCGCGTGGGCATGCAGAGCCACAGCCTCATGGAGTGGGTGCTCCGGATCATGGCGAACCTCCTCCGACCCGACGAGATCGGGCCCGCCGAGGCCGCCTACCGCGCCCTGGCCCTGCTCGTCCGGGTCGCGCCCGAGCCGTGACCACCCTCGTCATCGCTCATCGCACCGGTCCGCGCGACGCCCGGGAGAACTCGCTCGACGGCATCGCCACCGCCGCCGGGCTGGGCGCCGATGTCGTCGAGGTCGATGCGCGGCGCAGCCGCGACGGCACCGCCGTCTTGTTGCACGACCCCCTTCTGCTGCGGGTGCAGCACGTCCCGCTTCCCGTCAAATGGTTGCGCGACTCGCAGTTGGCGCGGATCGGCGTGCCGACCCTCGCCGAGGCGCTCGAAGTGGCCGCCGAGCGGGATGTCCAGCTCGCGATCGACACCAAAGACGCCGGCGCGGCCGCCGCCGTGCTCACCGCGGCGCGGACGGCGGGCGCGACCGAGCGCGTGCTCCTCTGGTCGCAACACATGCCCGCGGTCCGCACGTATGTCCGCGCGCTGCCCGACGCGCAGGTTGCGCTCCTGCGCGACACGTTCGACCCTGCCGGACACGATCGTCTCCTTGCCGACGCCGCCGCGATCGGCGCCCGGGCGGTGTCGGCGCACCAAGACGTGGTCACGCCGGCCTTCATCGGCGCCGCGGCCGACCGGGGACTGGCCGTCTACTGCTGGTACCAACAGCTCGAGGTGCAGGAGGCCCGACTCGCCGAAGTTGCGGCCGCCGGTCTGGCGGGCGTCGTCACCGATTGGCCCGCCGACGCGCGCGCTCGGCTCCAGACGCCTGGGTAACCTTCACGGACCCGCTACGAGGGAGTTCATGTCGTGTGCGCAGCTTGTGTGAGCAAGGTCGACGTCGTCGTCGGAAGCATCGGGTTCGCCGGCTTCTTGCTCAAGGGCCCGGGTGAGGATGCCCTCGTCGCGATGGGTCTGTTGCCCGAGCCGCATCCGCTCGCAGTCGGTATGCGCACGGTCAGCTTCTTGCGCGATCTCGACCTCGATCCCGCGGAGATCCTCGGAGACGACGTCGTCGAGGCGGTCGACCGCGTGCTCGCGTTCCCGCGTCAGCGCGTATTCCGGCGGACGTTCCGCCAGGCGATCGCCTTGATGCTCCCGCTGTCCATCCGTTCCCAGAGGGCGTTCGCGGCGAAGTAGACGCCGCCGAGCAGGATCAGCGCGCTCGGGAGCACGACCCACGCCGTGACCTGCGGCAACGTGACGTGCTGGACCCACCATGGTCCGGTCCACGACAGGTCCCACGGATATCCGTGGTGTTGCACGCCGTTGATGACCGGTCGCGCCACGACGTGTGCCCAGGTCGTCCACGCGATCATCCGGCACACTCCGTAGAAGAACACTCCGCGGTACAGGGCGAGGAGGCCGCGCTCGTCGAACAGGCGCCCGAGCCACGACCACACGTGCGGATCGGCCGGCACGACCTTCGTCCGCCAGAACTCCCGGCTGAGCACCCGCCACGAGCCGAGGACGACGAAGAACCAGAACAGGTCCATCACGAAGCCGAGGCTGCTGTAGTAAGCCGCCGCGTCGAGGTACTTGCCGCCTTTGACCGTCGCCGCGTACGCCCAGGTGTGGAGGCTCCAGTTCAGCGTCGAGAACGGGAACAGGAGCATCGTGCCGATGCTGTCGTTGACGTCGGTCAACACGTGGGCGGCGAATCCGAGCAGGAACCCGATCGTCCACGCCCGGTTGTGCTTCCAGGCCCAGATGCCGAGGCAGCACAACGCACCGAAGAAGAGGGTGTGGCTGATGCCCAGGCCGGGCCAGCCCCGGTGCCATTGGTACGGCTTCGTGGCTCCGTAGTGGTGTCCGTTGAAGTTGAAGCCGTACACCCAGAACTTGGCGAGGAAGTCGGGGGTGAAGTCGCCGAAGAAGATCGCGAACCAGCTGACCTGGCCCATCATCTTCTTGGGGAGGTGCGCCTGGACGGCGTAGACCTCGAACTGGTGGGCGGCCCAGCTCATTCGGGGTCGCCGACGGGCGGGCGTTGGGGACGGATCGGCTGGCGGCGCGCCAGCTTCACGAGGGCAGGAAGTCCCCAGACCCACGCGACGAGCCAGAGCGGCCCGACGATCCAATCGAGCAACCACTTGTTGTAGATCGAGAGCGTCACGTACGTCACCGCCGCCGATGCGTACAAGAAGAAGTCGACGTACTTCGACGGCGTCCCCGGCGCGGATGGCCGCGCGGGACGCCCGGCGCGACTTGACGACTCGCTCATCGCGGGAGAACGCCCTCGCTCATCGCGGGGGCACGGTAGTGCGTGCGGGACGCTTCGTTCCTCCGGGCGGGCAGTCGGGTAGCGTCGGAAGTGATGGCCGACTACCTGCCGATCCTCGTCATGGCCGGGCTCGTGGTGGCGTTCGTGTTGCTCTCGTTCATCGCGTCGCAACTCCTCGCGCCGCAGAGGCCGAACTCGGCCAAGCAGAGCCCGTACGAGTGCGGCATCGTGCCCGAGCAGGAGCCCGCCGAACGCTTCCCGGTCAAGTTCTACCTGGTCGCGATGAGCTTCATCGTGCTCGATGTCGAGATCGTGTTCCTCTATCCGTTCTCGGTCGTGTTCCGCGGCCTCGGCGCGTACGGGCTCTTTGCGATGGCCACGTTCGTGCTCGTGTTGCTCGTCCCGTTCGCGTACCTGCTCTCGGTCGGCGCACTCGAGTGGGGACCGGTGAAGGACGTGTTGCAGCGCATGCCCGGACCACTGCTGCGCACCGGCGACGCGATGTACGACCCGAGCGCGGGTCGCGCCGAAGCGGCGGAGGAGGCGGCCTGATGGGTCTCGACCAGATCCCGCACAACTTCGCCACCGCCCGCCTCGAGGACGTCGTGCGTTGGGGCCGGCGCAACTCCGTGTTCCCGGCCACCTTCGGTCTCGCGTGTTGCGCGCTCGAGATGATGGCCACCGGCGCCGCGCACTACGACATGGCGCGCTTCGGCATGGAGGTGTTCCGCGCGAGTCCGCGCCAGGCCGACCTGATGATCGTCGCGGGCCGCGTGTCGCAGAAGATGGCACCCGTGCTGCGCCAGGTGTACGACCAGATGGTCGAGCCGAAGTGGGTCATCTCGATGGGCGTGTGCGCGAGCAGTGGCGGCATGTTCAACAACTACGCGATCGTTCAGGGCGTCGACCAGATCGTTCCGGTCGACGTGTACGTACCAGGCTGCCCGCCCGGACCGGAGACGCTGATGCACGGCATCTTGACGTTGCACGAGCAGATCCGCACCGGGGAGCTGCTGGCGCGACGCGCCGTGTCGCCGACCGGCGGCGCGGGTATCGATCTCGGTCGCGAGCCCGCCGGGCTCACGACTTCCTGACCACAACGCGAGCAAGGCGACGGGAATGGCGGACGACACAGCTCGTGAAGCAGATCACGAGCTTGCGGAGAGCGGCGACGAGCCGGTCGCTCAGCCGATCGCTGATGAGGTCGCGGCCGCGATCGTCGCCGCCTTCGAAGGCGCGGTGTTCGTCGAGAGTCACGGCCAGCCGGTCGTGTACGTCGACCGCTCGCGGATGGCCGAGGCCGCGGCGGTGCTTCGCGATCAGGAGCAGTTCACGATGCTCGTCGACACCGTCGTCGTCGACCATCTGCTCGACGGCTCGCGCGTGCAGATTCCGGGCGTGGTGCTCGAGCGGTTCGAAGTCGTCGTCAACTTCTTGTCGCACGCGCGCAACCGCCGGATCCGGATCGTGAGTCAGGTGCCCGCCGACGACCCGACCGTGCCGTCGCTCACCCCCGTGTATCCGGGCGCGAACTTTCCCGAGCGCGAGTCGTACGACCTCTTCGGCATCAACTTCGACGGTCATCCGGATCTCACCCGCATCCTCATGCCCGACGACTGGCACGGACACCCGCTGCGCAAGGACGACGCTCCCGCGCGCGTGCCCGTGACGTTCAAGGGCGATCCGAGTCCGCGATGAGTGACCGGCCGATGAGTCGTACCTCGGAGGAGGAAGAGGCGCGCCTCGAGCGTCAGACCGACGAGGGCGCGCAGGAGCTCCGTCCGACGACGCGCGAGTTGGTCATCGCGGGTGGCGGTATGTGGCCGCAGGACGATCTCGGCGACACGATGATCATCAACATGGGTCCGCAGCACCCGTCGACCCACGGGGTTCTGCGGCTCATGATGGAGCTCGACGGCGAGGACGTGCTGCAGATCAAGCCCGTCATCGGGTACCTCCACACCGGCATGGAGAAGACCGGTGAGGAGCTCACCTACGTGCAGGGCACGACCAACGTGACCCGCATGGACTACGCGTCGAACTTCGCGAACGAGCTCGTGTACTCCATGGCGGTCGAACGGCTGCTCGACGTGCAGGTGCCCGAGCGCGCGGTGTGGATCCGCATGATGATGTGCGAGCTCTCGCGGATGGCGTCGCATCTGTTGTTCCAGGCCACGAACGGCATGGACATCGGCGCGGTTTCGATGATGCTCTACGGATGGCGCGAGCGCGAAGAAGTGCTGCGCATCTTCGAGTACATCACCGGGTTGCGGATGAACTGCAACTACATCCGCCCGGGTGGGGTCGCGGCCGACCTTCCCGACGGATGGCAGCAGCGCATCCTCGACGTGTGCGACACCGTGGCGAAGGGCGTGGCCGAGTACGACCAGCTCTTGTCGCAGAACCCGATCTGGTTGGAACGCACCGTCGGGCTCGGCGCGATCACGACCGAGGAGTGCCTCGCCCACAGCATCACGGGTCCGATCCTCCGGTCGACCGGCTTTGCCTGGGACCTGCGCAAGGCGCAACCGAACCTGGCGTACGACCAGGTCGACTTCGACGTGATCTACACGAGCAACGGCGACGTCTACGACCGGTACCGGATCCGTCTGTACGAGATCCTCGAGTCGGCGAAGATCGTGCGCCAGTGCGTCGCGAAGATGCCGGGCGGCGACTACCGGGTGCAGGACAAGAAGCTCACACCGCCGCCCCGGGCGCGCATCGACGAGTCGATGGAAGCGCTCATCCATCACTTCAAACTTTTCACCGAAGGCTTCAAGGTGCCGGCCGGCGAGACGTACGTCGCCACCGAGTCGCCGCGCGGCGAGATCGGTTGTTACATGGTGAGCGACGGATCCTCGAAGCCGGTGCGCATGCACATCCGCGGTCCGTCGTTCTACAACCTGCAGTCGATCAGCCCAATGGGCTCCGACAGCCTCGTCGCCGACGCGGTCGCGATCGTGTCGAGCATCGACCCGATCATGGGTGAGGTCGACCGGTGAGCTTCTTCGACGACGCGAACCTGACCAAGGCGAAGGAGATCCTGGCGCGCTATCCCCGCGCGAAGTCGGCGATCCTGCCGCTCGCGCATCTCGCGCAGGACCAGAACGGTTGGCTCTCGCCCGAGGCGATGGAACAGATCGCCGACCTCACGGGTTGCACGGCCGCCGACGTGCTCGGTACGTGCTCCTTCTACACGATGTTCAAGCGCCGCCCGTGCGGCAAGCTCGTCGTCTCGGTCTGCACCAACGTCACATGTCTCGTCGTCGGCGGTCCCGAAGTGCTCGACCATCTCGAGGAGCGCTACGCGACGGAGCCCGACGTCACGGTCGAAGAGGTCGAGTGCCTCGCCGCGTGCGGCGGCGCGCCCGCGCTGCAGGTCAACTACGAGTTCCACGAGCGGGTGTCGCCGAGCTCGGCCGAAGAGATCGTCGAGAGCTACAAGTCGGGCGCGCGCCGGGCCCGCACTGTTTCGGGAGCACCTGTTGCCTAGCGCCGCGCCGGAAGTCAACGAGACGCGCATCGTCACCACTCGCTTGCACGACCGTCCCGACGATTCGTGGACGATCGACGGCGCGATCGCGTCCGGCGCGTACGAGTCGCTGCGCGCGGTGCTCACCAAGGGCGACGCGGCCGACGTACAGGAGCAGGTGAAGCTCTCGGGTCTGCGCGGTCGCGGCGGCGCGGGCTTCCCGACCGCGACCAAGTGGTCGTTCCTGCCGCCCGACTCCTTTCCGCGCTACCTCGTGGTCAATGCCGACGAAGGTGAGCCGTCGACCTTCAAAGACCGCATGCTCCTCGAGCGCGATCCGCACCAGCTCGTCGAAGGCATCGCGATCGCCTCGTACTCGGTGCAGTGCAACGTCGCGTTCGTGTACGTGCGGGGTGAGTTCGCGCTGGGCTACGAACGCCTGACCCGGGCCATCGACGACGCGCGGAGCAAGGGTTTCCTCGGCCGCAACATCCTCGGTTCCGGCTTCGACTGCGACATCGTCGTGCACCGGGGCGCGGGGGCGTACATCTGCGGTGAGGAGACCGCGCTGCTGGAGTCGCTCGAGGGCGAGCGCGGCATGCCGCGTATCCGGCCGCCGTTCCCCGCGATCGAGGGCCTCTACGCGAAGCCGACCGTCGTGAACAACGTCGAGACCTTGTCGACCGTCCCGCACATCATGCGGATGGGTGGCGAGGAGTACGCCAAGCTCGGCGTGAACCGCTCGACCGGCACGCGAATCTTCTCGGTTTCGGGCCACGTCAACCGGCCGGGCAACTACGAGGTCGAGCTCGGCATGACGTTCCGCGACCTGTTGTACGGGCTCGCGGGTGGCATCCGCGACGATCGCAAGATCAAGTTCTTCATCCCGGGTGGCGCGTCGTCGCAGTGGCTCACCGGTAGCGACGAGCATCTCGACGCGCCCCTCGACATGGACTTCGTGCAGCAGACGTACGGCGTGATGCTCGGCTCCGGCGCGGTCATGGTGTTCGACGAGACCGTCGATCCCGTGCTGGTCGCGTGGCGCCTCGCCAAGTTCTTCGCGCACGAGTCGTGCGGCAAGTGCACGCCGTGCCGCGAGGGCACGGGCTGGATCGAGAAGGTGCTGTACCGCATGTCGCACGGACTCGGTCGCCCCGAAGACCTCGACCTGCTCATCTCCGTCGGCGGCAACATCTCGCCCGGAGTGTCGAACGCGCCGTTCGTGCAGACCACGATCTGCCCGCTCGGTCCGTCGGCCGTGAGCTGCATCGCCAGTATCGACAAGTTCTTCCGCGCCGAGGTGCTCGAGCGCCTGCGCAACGACGCCGGAGTACACGCGTGACCGCCACCGAATCCGAAGCGACCGGCGCGAAGAAGACGACCGTCACGGTCACCGTCGACGGCGTTACGTTCGAGGCCGAGCCGGGCGAGCTCCTGATCAAGGCCGCGCAGGACAACGGCATCTACATCCCTCGCTTCTGCTGGCACGAACGCATGAAGCCGGTCGGGATGTGCCGCATGTGTCTGGTCGAGGTCGAAGGCGGCCGCGGGTTCCCGCCCGCGTGCACCACGCCCGTCGCCGACGGCATGGTCGCGCACTCCCAGAGCGACGCGGTCAAGCAGATCCAAGACGGCGTGCTCGAGTTCCTGCTGATCAACCACCCGCTCGACTGCCCGGTCTGCGACCGCGGCGGCGAGTGCCCGCTGCAGGACCAGACGCTCGCGTTCGGTCCGGGAGAGTCGCGTTTCGTCGAGGAGAAGCGGCACTTCCCGAAGCCGATCCCGCTGAGCGAGCTGGTGTTGCTCGACCGCGAGCGCTGCATCCAGTGCGCGCGCTGCATCCGTTTCGCCGACGAGATCGCGGGCGACACGCTCATCGACTTCATCGATCGTGGCGATCGCATGCAGGTCCTGAACTTCGAAGAGCAGCCGTTCGACTCGTACTTCTCCGGCAACACGGTGCAGATCTGCCCGGTGGGCGCGCTCACTGCGACGCAGTACCGGTTCCGCGCCCGGCCCTGGGACCTCTCGACGGTCGAGACGTCGTGCACGACGTGCTCGGTGCACTGCCGCGGCGCCGTGCAGTCCTCGTCGAACCGTCTGGTCCGGCTGCTCGCGGTCGACTCGGAGCCGGTGAACCACGGCTGGCTGTGTGACAAGGGTCGGTACGGGCTCGAATGGGTGCACTCCGAGCGCCGGGTGCTCGAGCCGCAGCTTCGGGAGGGCAGCGGCCGGCGCCAGGTCTCGTGGCCCGATGCGCTCGACCGGGCGGCCGACGCGATCGAGCAGGCCAAGAACCTGCACGGCGCGGAGTCGATCGCGGTCCTCGGTGGCGCGCGCGGCACGAACGAGGACGCATTCGCATGGGCGGCGCTCGCCAAGGGTGTGATCGGTACCGACAACGTCGACGCGCAACTCGGCGACGGGCTCCCGGCCGACTTCGTCCTCGGTATGGAGCGCGCCGAGATCGCCGACCTCGACCGCGCGAGCGCGATCGTCGTTCTCGACCAGGACCTGCGCGACCAGGTACCGGTGCTGTTCCTTCGGGTGCGACGGGCGATGTTCGAGCTGGGCGTACCGCTCGTCGATCTCGCGCCCGCGGCGCATCCCCTCTCCGCCCACGCGGCGGTGGTCGCCCGAACGATCCCGGGCGAGTCGATCGCCGCGAGCGTCCACGCCGAGATCACGCGCGTGACCCAGGGCCGGACGGGTCCGGTGGTGGTCATCGCCGGGCGCGGCAACCTCGCGGCGAGCGCCGAGTCGGTCGTGGGCGCGGCCGCCGACCTCGCGCGCATGCACGACGTGCTCTTCTTGTCGGCGTTGCGCCGCGGCAACGTGCACGGTGCGCTCGACGCCGGGCTCGCGCCCGGTTTCCTGCCCGGCCGCATCCGGCTCGCCGAGGGTCGCGCGTGGTTCGCCGACTCCTGGCCCAATGTCCCCGAGCAGCGGGGGATGGACGCCGAGGCGATCCTGCGCGCGGCGGCCGACGGCAAGATCCGGGTGCTCATCCTGCTCGGCGCCGATCTGGTGAGCGACTTCCCCGACGCCACGCTCGCTCGCCGCGCGCTCGACGCGATCGACACGATCATCGCGGTCGACGGCTTCGATTCCGAGTCGACCCAGCGCGCCGAAGTGTTCCTGCCGTCGACCCTGTGGGGCGAGAAGGCGGGGACCGTCACCAATCTCGAAGGCCGTGTGCAGCGGGTCGGTCGCAAGGTCGCGCCCGAGGGCACGGCCATGGACGACTGGCGGATCGCGACCGAGCTCGCGCTGCGGCTCGGACGCGATTTCGACCTGGCGACCGTCGACGAGGTCACCGACGAGATCGCGCGTCTCGCGCCCGCGCTCGCCGGCGTCACCGCCGAGCGCGTGAAGCGCGCGCGCGACGGCGTGGTCGTGCCGGTCGCCGCTCACCTCGACGAGATCGTGCTCCGCACGGGCGCCCTCTCACTGATGGCCGACGACGGATCGGGCACCTCGTGGGATCCGATCAAGGTCGAAGGCGAGGTGCCCGCCGAGCCCGTCGACGCGGCTGAAGTCAGCGCGGCCGCCGACGCTCCCGAACTGCACGAGTGGGATCGCCTCAAGTCCCACCCCGAAGCTCCGGCGCGCGACGCGTACGCTCTGCGCCTCGTGGTTGGTCGCTCGCTGTACGACGATGGTCGCCTGGTCTCCGAGACGCCGCTGTTGCAGCGGCTCGTCCCCGAGCCCGCACTGCGCGTGCACCCGAGTGATCTCGCCCGCATCGGCGTCGACTCCGGCGGCCAGGTCAAGGTCACGTCTACCCGTGGTTCACAGGTCGTAGCGGTGCGCTCCGACGCCGGAGTTCCCGCGGGTATCGCGTGCATGGACTTCTCGGCCGACGCGCTCGGCGCCGCGTTGCTCATCGACGCGGCTCAGCCGGTGATCGACCTGCGGGTGGAGAGCCTCCGGTGAGCCACCTGCTCGCGCTCGATCCTTTGCTACGAGGCTCGGTCTCGTGGTCGGTGTTCGTCGTCGTCGTCATCAAGGTCGCTGTCGCCTTCGTGATCCTGCTCGTCGCGGTGATGCTCTACATCTGGGCGATGCGCAAGGTGATCGCCGACATGCAGAACCGCATCGGGCCCAACCGCGCCGGTCCGTACGGGGTGCTGCAGACCCTCGCCGACGGCATCAAGCTGTTCTTCAAGGAGCAGTCGATCCCGGACTCGGCCGACCGGCCGGTCTTTCGGCTCGCGCCCTACCTGTCGATCATGCCCGCGTTCTTGATGTTCTGTGTCGTGCCGATCGGAGGGACGGTCTCGATCCTCGGGCACCGCACGTACCTCCAGGTCGTCGACCTCCCGATGGGCGCGCTCTTCATCCTCGCGATGTCGGGGCTCGGCGTGTACGGCGTGATGCTCGCCGGCTGGTCGTCGGGATCGAAGTACCCGCTGCTCGGTTCGGTCCGCGCGTCCGCGCAGCTGCTCTCGTACGAAGCCGCGTTCGGTCTTGCCGTCCTCGGTGTGCTGATCCAGGCCGGCACGCTCTCGACGCACGACATCTTCGTGCAACAACAGTGGACGAACGTCTGGTCGTTCGCGACGCACTGGTTCTGGCTGAAGACGTTCGTCGCGTTCGTCATCTTCCTCATCGCCGCGACGGCGGAGACGAACCATCCGCCGTTCGACCTCGTCGAGGCCGAACAGGAGCTCGTCGGCGGGTTCAACACCGAGTACACGGGCATCCGCTTCGCAATCTTCTTCCTCGCCGAGTTCATGAACGTCATCACGATGTCGGCGATCGCGGTCACGCTCTTCCTCGGCGGTCCTTCGGGTCCGAGCCTCGGATTCCTGTCGGCGAACAACGTGATCAACGTCTGGTTCCTGCCGATGATCTGGTTCCTCGTGAAGGTGCTCGCGCTGCTCTTCGCGACCGTGTGGGTGCGGGCGTCATTGCCCCGGATCCGCTACGACCGCCTGATGTCGTTCGGTTGGAAGTGGCTGATCGAGATCGCGATCCTCTGGGTGCTCGTAACCGCGACGGTGCAGGTCGCGAACGTCGAGAACTGGAACGCGTTCGTCGCGGCGGCGGTCGCGGTCGTCGTGGCGCTCGCGGCGTACGCCGTGCTGTACGCGGCGATGCCGAAGTCGGACGAGCTCATCGAGGAGTTCCGCTGATGGGCCGTCTCTCCGGATTCCTCGTGACGCTGCGCCAGATGGGCAGGCCGCGCGTCACGACGGAGTACCCGAAGGTCAAGCACGACAAGCCCGAGCGCATGCACGGTCGGCACGTTCTCAATCGCTACGAGGACGGCATGGAGAAGTGCATCGGATGCGAGCTGTGCGCGGGCGTGTGCCCGGCGCGCTGCATC
>DASYJT010000085.1:0-11764 GCA_035996165.1 Acidimicrobiia bacterium | reverse complement strand
GCAACGTCGATTCGCGACCTCGCGGAGAAGGTCGAAGCCGGGATCGTCGAGCTCGACAGGGTGGCGCGCCTCCCGGACGACAAGGTGGTCAGCGAGCTCGTCCTGGTGCGCGGCATCGGCGAATGGACCGCGCACATGTTTCTCATGTTCCAGATGGGCCGGCTCGACGTGTGGCCGACCCTCGACTTCGGTGTGCGCAGCGGCTACGCGCGTATGTACGGCCTCGACTTGATGCCGACTCCTAAGCAGCTCGCGCCGGAGGGCGACCGCTTCCGGCCGTACCGGTCGCTGGTGGCGTGGTACTGCTGGCGGGCCGCCGATACCGTCGCGCCCGACTGATCGCAACCCTGGTCAAGTCGACCGCGGATTCGTCGATGAGCTTGCCGTGGAGCGATCACGGGAGCGGGCACGCGCGCGGTTGGCCTGGCGAGGGTGCGCGGCGCTCGTCGGACTCGCCGCGCTCTGTGTCGGCGCGCTGGCCGCGGGCGGCGCGCCGGCCGGCACCAAACCGCTGAAGCTCGTCAGCCGGTACCCGTCGTCGGCGACCCCGGTGCCCACGACGGCGCGACCCGGCCCGACACCCGCGTCGACCACGGCCACCGTTTCCGCGGCCCGCCTCTCTCCGTCGACCCCGACCGTGATCGCTGTGCCCCCGACGTCGGCGCCCTCGATTGTTCCTCCCACTACGCCCGTTCGCCGGGCGCCGACGACGACCGGGTCGACGGTTCCCCGGGTGCCGACCGGACCCTCGCCCCAACCTTCGACGACCACGACGGTCTTCCCGTTGGCCACGACAACTCAACCCGCGACGACACAACCCACGACGACACAACCGGCGACGACAACGACCCCATTGTCACCACCGACAACCTGACAAAGAGCGCGACTGTGAGTTCTTTGATCAGTTCCTGGCGTTTGTATGCACACGCGCGATACCTTCTCAGAACACAATTCTGGGGGCGGGCGTGCGGGCACGGGTTTCAGTCGGACGGCTATCGGTTGGACTAGTCGCGGCATTTGTGTCGCTGGCGTCTCTGTCAGCCGCGGGAATGTCAGCGGCCGGCGGCGCGCCGAAACCCGCAGCGAACTGGGTTTCGAGCGCCAAAGCGGCGGCTCATGCCCGGGCGTTGACGCGCACCAGGCGCGCCACATCTCTCGGGTCGCCGTCGGCGTCGTCGGTTCCCGCGAACGCCGTGACCGACCCCGTCGGTGACGTGCCGTTCCCGCAGGGCGACATCATCGGCACCGGGTTCGCCGAGACCGCATCGACCTTGCAGTTCGGCACCAAGGTGAAGACGCCCGTCAACCCGGCGACCGATCAGGCATGGCAGGACGGACTCGTGTTCGTCGGTTGGGCGATCGACACGAACCACGACCAGTCCCCGGAATACATCGTCTTCATGTTCCCCGACTTCGCCGGCGGGCTGGTCGCGGAGCTCGGTGGTTTGACGAGCGGCAGCGTCTGCGACGGTACGGGCAAGTACGTCGCCGGCTACGGGTACACGGCGACGTTCCCGAGGCGCTGCATGCCCGGCGGTCTCCGGTTCCAGTTCCAGGCGGCGATGTCGTACACCAACGATCCGAACGCGCTCCAGCCGCCGGTCGACTACGCGCCCGACAACTCGTTCAGCCCCACGATCGTCACCGCGGAGAACGCGGGCGCGAGCGGCTACTGGATGCTTGGCGCCGACGGTCGCGTGTACCCGTTCGGGGGCGCGGTCGGATTCCCCGGTGTGGTTCCGCTCGCCACCGCAATGGCGCCGCGCAAAGACGGCAAGGGCTACTGGATCACCGACGCGGGCGGAAATGTGCGCGCGTACGGAACCGCCGCGTCGCACGGCGGCAGTCCCGTGATCATGCCCGGCGAGTACATCACGACGATCTCCGCGACGAGCACCGGTAAGGGCTACTGGTTGTTCTCGAATCTGGGCCGGGTGTTCGCGTTCGGCGATGCGCCCCTCTTCGGTGACCTCTCGGGAACGCACCTCAACGGCGCGATCATCGCCTCGACTGCGACGCCGTCGGGCAAGGGCTATTACATGATCGGTCAGGACGGCGGCATCTTCGCCTTCGGCGACGCCAAGTTCCACGGCTCGACCGGTGCGATGCGGCTGAACAAGCCGATCGTCGGGATGTCGTCGACGCCCAAGGGCGACGGCTACTGGCTCGTCGGCTCCGACGGCGGGGTGTTCGCGTTCCATGCACCGTTCCACGGGTCGTTGGGTGCGGTGCACCTGAACAAGCCGGTCGACGGTCTCGTGGCGTTCGGCAACGGCTACCTGATGGCCGCCTCCGACGGAGGGGTCTTCAACTTCTCGAACAAGGCGTTCTCGGGGAGCTTGGGCGATCATCCGCCGTCGGCGCCCATCATCGGGCTCGCCGCGTTCTCCGGTTAGCCGCTGGCGAAGTGCTCGAACCACACCGGGTTGATCTTCGGATCGACACAGACGGTGTGCACCGAGCCTGACGCGAGGGTGGTGGCGTCGAGGCCCTCACCCTCACCTTGTCCTCCCGTATGGCCCATGGAACCGTCGGCGCGCACCCGGCCGGTGCGGAGGTCGACGCCGTAAAGGTCGTTGTGCGGATCCGAGGTCGAGATCCAGAGCACCCCGTTCAGGATGTCGCCGCCCTGGGTGTGATGCAGCGTCGCGTCGAGCCGGAGCGAAGGCAGGCGCTTCCAGTCGTGGGCGACGTCGTAACGCAGGACCGAGTTGCCGTCGAAGTGGTCCATGGAGAACGCCGTCATCGATTCGGGATCGATCGTGACGAACGAATTCTCGTGCTGGGGGAGGGTCACCGAGTCGACGAACCGGAGCGAGTCGCGGTCGAACCGGGCGGTTGCCTGCATCCCCTTCGCATAGTCGGGCTGCTCGAGCGGCGCGTAGATGTAACGACCGATCACGTCGATGTCGCCGATGTGGTTGAAGCCGCGCGCCACCAACGCAGGCGGGAGCGCCGGATTCCGCGACGTCACGAGCCGCAGCGTCTCGTCAGTACGCCAGAGACTGTTGGTCCCGGAGAAGATCCAGCCGTGCGGTATCCGGGCGACGCCTTGTGCGTAGACCGCGGAGACCGCCTGCTCCGACTTTCGCGTCAACGGCCCGAGTGCCACGGGGACCGTCGAACGCGATGTCGGTGATCCGGAATGCCTCGCGTTCGAGCTCGAGCATCCGGTACCGACTGCCAGGATCAGACAGCCCAGAGCGAAGGCGCGCGGCAGGTTTGTTCAGCTGTGGTCGAGGACCCGGCGCAGAGCACCCAGACCGATCGTCAACATTCCGACTCCGAGGGCGAACAGCCCGGCCTCCAAAGGCACGTTGCTCGAACCGGTGAACGGAAGGTTGGCCGCCGGCGTCGGACCCGTGAGGGTGGTCGGCGTCGACTGCTGTCCCAACGGTGTGGTTGTCGATGTCGAACCCAGATCGCCGACCGGTGACGTGGTCGACGTGGAGCCCGCCTCGCCGATCGTCGTGGTCGTCTCCGAGCCCATCGTCGTGCTCGTCTCCGAGCCGAGCGTGGTCGTGGTCTCCGACCCCAACGTGGTCGTGGTCTCCGACCCGATCGTGGTCGTGGTCGAGCCCTGCTCGCCCACCGTGGTGGTCGTCGCCGGGATCGTGGTCGTGGTCGGGATCGTGGTGGTTGTCTCGGGGATCGTCGTCGTCGTTTCGGGGATCGTGGTGGTGACCGGGATGGTCGACGTCGACGTCTCGGGGACGGTGGTGGTGGTCTCCTGCGCGACCGTCGTGCTGGTCGAGGTCTCGGGGACCGTGGTCGTGGTGGCCTCAGTCGTGCTGGTCGAGGTCTCCGGGACCGTGGTGGTGGTCTCCTGCGCGACCGTCGTGCTGGTCGAGGTCTGGGGAACCGTGGTCGTGGTGTCGGGACCCGTGGTAGTCGTCGTCACCTGGCAGCAGCAGTGGATCTCCTGGCTGGCGTACTGGAAGCCCTGCTGGGCGCCGTTGAAGAACCAGGTCGCGCTCGCTTCGAGGAAATGCGATCCCGAGCCGACCGAGATCGAGATGGTGTCGTTGGCCGTCTGGCCCGAGAACGTGAAGTCGCGGGACGCGACCTCGACGCCGTCGATCTTGACCGACTCGTGCGAGGTTGTGGGGAGCCCCTCGAAGTGCTCGTACGAGAACCCGACTTCGGTGCAGGAAAACGTGATGGTGCTCGTGTGCGCGGACGCGGGACTCGAGAACGCGACCATGGCCAGCGCGCTCAGAAGCAGAGGGCCGCCGAAGCCGAGGCCCACGCTCGCGGTCAGACGATGCCGGCGGCGCTGCGCTCGCTGAGGAGCGTTTCGCTCGTAGTAGGAGTCGCCCCACACCTTCCGTGCGAGCGTTCGCAGAGCAGCTTCTTCACGCGACCTTCGCCCCATGACCCTCCCAGGTCCGACCCCATCCATCCGAGCACGGGGCAATTACCCATTTCTAATGCAGTTCAATGCGTCGAGCGCATCTCTCATCGGTACGAATTCTCCGATCCGCACCCGACTGACCGACTTACCCCTATGTCGACGGCGGTCTTATGCGGACACCGACGGCGAAAACCACGGTCAGGCGACGGCGCCTTCGGCCTTGAGGCGCGCGACCTCGGCCGCTTCGAACCCCCACTCCCCGAGCGCGCGGTCGGTGTCGGCGCCCGGCTTCACGGGTGCACCTTGGACCGTCGTGGCGCTGCGGCTGAAGCGGGGCGCGGGCGCAGGCTGGGGCGCGCCTTCGACGTCGACGAACATCTCCCGGGCGACGTTGTGCGGGTGCGCACGGGCCTCCGACATCGCGAGGACGGGTGCGAAGCACACCTCCGTGCCCTCGAAGAACGCGATCCACTCGCCGCGCGACTTGGTGCGGAACAGGTCCGCGAGCCGAACCTTCAGATCGGGCCACTGCGTCATGTCCATCTGCGCGGCGGGGTCGAGGTCGTCGAAGCCGAGGGGCCCGACCAGGCGCAAGAAGTTGGCGTAGAACTTCGGTTCGTAGGCGGCGAGGGAGACGTAGCCGCCGCCGGCGGTCTCGTACACGTTGTAGAAGTGCGCGCCGCCGTCGAGGAGGTTCGTGCCGCGCGGACCCCAGACTCCCATCGCGTCGAGGCCCCAGAAGATGCTCATCAGCTGCGCGCTGCCGTCGACCATCGCGGCGTCGACGACCTGACCCAAACCCGAACGTCCTCGTTCGACGAGGGCGGCGAGGATGCCCATGACGACGAGGGAGCCGCCGCCCCCGAAGTCGGCGAGCAGGTTGATCGGCGGGACGGGGGCGTGTCCTTCCGGGCCGAGGTGCCACAGCACGCCGGCGACCGAGAGGTAATTGATGTCGTGGCCGACGTCGCCGGCGAGAGGCCCGCTCTGGCCCCAGCCCGTCATGCGGGCGTAGACGAGCGCCGGGTTGCGCGCCTGACATTGGGCCGGGCCGACGCCCAGCCGCTCGGCGACGCCCGGGCGGAATCCTTCGAGCAACACGTCGGCTTGCTCGCACAATCGGAGCACAACCTGCGGGCCGCCCGGGTTCTTCAGGTCGACACCGATGCTCCGGCGGCCGCGGTCGATCACGGAGAACGGCGATGCGTTACCTCCCGCGACCGAGCGGCCGCTCGCGACATCGGTCGCCCGGTCGACGCGCAGCACCTCCGCGCCGAGATCGGACAGCAGCATTCCGGCGAACTGCACCGGACCGATGTTGGGCAGCTCGATCACCTTGACGCCGTCGAGCGGTCCCATCTCAGACCTTCAGCAGGCGTGCCGCGTTCTCGTAGAGGAACTTCGGCCAGACGTGATCGCGGAACGGCACGTGCGGGAGCTCGGCGAAGATGCGATCGATGTCGAGGCCCATCGGGTAGTAGCCCGCGTAGATGATCTTGTCGGCGCCGCGGGTGTTCGCGAAGTTGATGATGTCGCGGTTGTAGTGCTTGGGCGCGAACGCGGACGTGGAGTAGTGGAGGTTCGGCCACTTCAACAGCAGCTTCACCATCAGCTCGCTCCACGGCTCGCCTCCGTGACGCGTGACGATCTTGAGCTCGGGGAAGAACCAGCAGACCTCGTCGAGGAGCGCGACCTCTTGCGGCGCGAAGCGGATGCGCGGACCGGGCACGCCCGCGTAGACGAAGATCGGGATGTCGAGCTCGATGCACTTCGAGTAGATCGGGTACATCTTCTTGTCGTTCAACGGCACCTGCGGGATCAGGCCGGTGCCCCAGCAGTTCGTGGCCCGGGCGCCGTGCACCCGAACGTCCTGGTCGAGCTTGCGGACGGCGTCCATGCCCTGGTTCGGGTCGGTATTGGTCGACGCGATGAAGCGGTCGGGGTAGCGCTCGAGGGCGATCTTGGCATTGCCGTCGACCGCCATCCCGGTGAGCGCGCGGGTGATGCCGTGCTGGTTCATCTTCGCCATGAGCATCTCGACCGGGTCGTCGACCTTGTCGTAGTGCGGGACGCCCTTGAACATGTACTGCGCGGGAAACTCCCACTCCTGGCTGTCGGCGTCGTGCGTCTGCTTGCGGATGAAGTCGTAGTGCTTCGCCTGTTCCTCGCGCGGCGCCGGGAAGCCGATCATCGTGTCGATGACGCCGACATCCGCCCGCGCCTTCTCGAACGCTTCGCTACTCACTGGGTGGGCACCTTCTTCGGAGGGAGCTTGAACACGCGTTGCGCGTTCTCGCGGAGGAACTTCGGCCATACGTGGTCGCGGAACGGTACGACAGGCATCTCGTTGAAGATGCGTTCGTACGTGAGGCCAGCCGGGAAGTAGCCCGAGAAGATGACCTTGTCGGCGCCGCGCGTGTTGGCGAAGTCGATGATGTCCTTCGGGTAGTACTTCGGCGCGAACGCGGTCGTGGAGTAGTGCAGGTTCGGCCACTTCAACAAGAGCTTCACCGCGAGCGCGGTCCACGGCTCGCAACCGTGACGCGTGACGAACTTCAGCTCGGGAAAGAACCAGCAGACCTCGTCGATGAGCGCGACTTCCTGCGGGGCGAACTGCAGCCGCGGACCCGGAACGCCGGCGGTCGAACAGAACGCGACGTCGACCTCGAAGCACTTCGCGTAGATCGGGTAGAACATCTTGTCGTTGAGAGCGACCTGCGGGTAGAGCCCGGAGGGGAACGCGCCCACCGACTTCAGGTCGAACTCGTTCGCGTAGCGGTCGATCTTGCGGACCGCCTCCATGCCTTCGTTCGGGTCGATGCTGATCCCGGCGAAGAAGTGGTCGGGGAGGTCGCGCACGGCGCGCCGGCCGACCTCGTCCTCGACGCCGACGATCGCCTGCGTGATCCCGTGGCGCTGGTGCTCGAGAAAGAGCATCTCCACCGGGTCGCCCATGTCGTCGGACTCCCACTTGGGAACGTTCTTGAACATGTAGCCGGCCGGGAACTCGAGTTCACCCTCCTTACCTTCCTTGGTCGCCGCGTCGTGGCTGCCCTTGCGGATGAACTCGTAGAACTCGTACATGTCGTCGCGCGACTTCGGAAACCCGACCGCGGTGTCGACGACGCCGCCGCGCTTCGCGCCTTCGTACGGGCTCGCGCCGTCGTCCGTCACGACAACTTGAAGACGCGTTCGGCGTTCTCGCGCAGGAACTTCGGCCACACGTGATCGCGGAACGGCACGTCGGGCATCTCCTTGAAGATGCGATCGAGCGACAATCCCATCGGGTAGTAGCCCGCGTACATGACCTTGTCGGCGCCGCGAGTGTTCGCGAACTTCACCACGGCCTCGGGGTAGTAGCGGGGCGCGAACGCGGAGGTCGAGTAGTAGAGGTTCGGCCACTTCAACAAGAGCTTCACGGCGAGGTCGGCCCACGGCTCGCACCCGTGGCGGGTCACGAACTTGAGCTCGGGGAAGTACCAGCAGACCTCGTCGATGAGTCCGACGTACTGCGGCGCGAACGGCACCCGGGGACCGGGGACACCCGCGCATACGCAGATCGGGATGTCGAGCTCGATGCACTTCGCGTAGATCGGATAGAACTTCGCGTCGTTGATCGCGACCTGGGGGTAGAGCCCCGCCGGGAACGCGGTGGCCGCCTTGACCCCGAGCTCCTCGACCGCGCGCTGCAGGTCGCGGACCGCGTCCATCCCGCGGTTGGGGTCGACTTCGAGGCTTCCGAAGAAACGGTCGGGATGGTCTCTCAGGGCGCGCAGCGAGTCGGCGCTGCGGTCTTCGGCGAACGACACGCCGAGCATGCCCTTTTCGATACCGAACTTGTCCATCTGGTCGAGCAGGAAGTGCACCGGGTCGTCACCGGCCTCCGGGTGCGGCACGTCCTTGAACATGTACTGCGCCGGAAACTCGAATTCGTCGAGCGACTCGCGGTCGCGCAGGCTCTGGCGCAGGAACTGGTAGGTCCGCGCGCCGGCGCGAAAGGGCGTGGCGATCATCAGATCGATCACACCGATGTCGGTCGGCATAGTCATGCGCGCCTCCTTGGAACGGGACTGGAACGTAGCCCGACGCTCTTCGAACGGTCAGATCCGTACGACCACGTTCGCGAAGAAGCGCCCACTGGTTGCCGCGGCGTCCGGCCCCGCGGGTTCCGGCCCGCCAGAATGGGCCGGATGAATCTGAAGACGGCCGCCCTTCGCCTCGGAGTGCACTACCAGACCGCGTACCGCTGGGTAAGGAGCGGCCAGCTGGTCGCGGTCAAGGTCGGCGCCGGCTACGAGATCTCCGACGCGGCGGTCGAGCGACTCCAGGCGCAGCGCGCCGCGACCGAACGGACGCCCGACCGGACCGAACCGCTGTCGGGGGCCTCGCCGGGCGCGACCGTCGACGACGCGCTGCACATCCTCGACTTGATGGTCGACGCGGTCACCCTCGACTCGACCGTGGTCGGCGAGCGCGCGGCCCGGGTCATCGCGGAGAATCTGGGCGACACCGCCCTCGTGTACCGCCGTTCCGGGGCCGACGACCTGGTGGTCGTGTACGCCGCGCACCGCGACCCGGTTTCGGAGGTCGGCGCGTCCACCTTGGGCCGCGATCCGCGCACCTCGACCAACCTGGTGCGCCGGGCGGTGACCTCGGCGACGTCCATCTGCGTGCCGCAGGTTCCCCAGCGCGAGCTCCGCCGGCGGTTGCACGCCGAGCTGCACGAGCACCTCCAGCTCTCCGGCTGTTACAGCGCGGTCTGCGTGCCGATCGGGGAGAACGGAGCGCTGCTCGTCACGCGCGACCTTCCGGGGAGCCCGTACACGAGCGACGACCTCGCGTTCGTCGAGTCGATCGCGGCGCGCATCGTCCGGGCCGACGAGCGGGTGCGGTGCTGTACGGGAGCATGGGAGATGCGGCGCGCGATGGTGGAGGTGTTCTCGGCGCCGTCGTTCGAGGGCAACTGCTTCGACGCATTGTTCGAGCCGGCGGCCGACGGATCCGGCGCGGTCGTGACGGAACCGGTCGTCGCGGTCCTCGATCTCGATCTGCGGCACGTCGCGTGCACCAAGGCATACGCCGCGCTCGTGGGCGAGGACGTGACGCGCCTGGCCGGAGTGTCGCTCCGGTCGATCGTGAGCGACGGAGGCGCGCTCGACGAGGCGCTGGCGCCGGTGCTCCTCGGCGAGATCGACTTCCGCAGCGTCGAGCTCGAAGTGCTGGTCGACCACGCGCGCGTCGCTTTGCATGTCGCGATGGTGCGCCGCGACGACGCGACCCCACGGGGCGTCGTCGTCGTCGCCCACTCGGTGCCGGCCCTGTCGGGCGGCTGATACGTTCCGCCAGCGTGTCCGCAAACGCCGAATGGGGTCACGCGACCGAGCTCGACGACGTGCGCGCCGAGGTGGCGATCGCCGGCATCGGCGAGACCGCGTACACGAAGGCGTCGGGGCGAACCGCGCGTGAGATCGGTGCCGAGGCGGCCGGACGCGCCATCGCCGACGCCGGGCTCACCCCCGCCGACATCGACGGCATCACGTGGTCGGGGGCGTTCCCCGACTTCGACGTCGACGCGTTCCACGAGCACTTCGGTACGTCGCACGAGATGTGGACGTCGCCGTGGGGCGGCGGCATGGCATGGGCGGCGACCGCGCCCTACCTCGCGGCGCAAGCGATCCGGGCGGGCAAAGCGCGTCACGTGCTCAACGTCTTCCCGGTCGCATGGGCCACGCAGCGCGCGTCGATGACCGGCGGGCCCGGTGAGGTCCACGCCGCGCAGTCGTTGAAGCAGAACCTCGAGGTTCCATTCGGGTGGTTTCCGCAACCGATCTACTTCTCGTCGATCATGCGCCGTCACATGATCGAGTTCGGCACGCGCGCCGAACAGTTCGGCGCGATCGCGGTGGCGTGCCGGCGGCACGCGAACCTGCATCCCGACGCGGTCATGCACGGCCGGCCCATGTCGATCGACGACTATCTCGCGGCGCCGTTTCTCGCCGATCCGTTGCGCCTGCTCGATTCGTGCCTGATCTCCGACGGCGGCGCCGCGTACGTCACGACGAGCGTCGAGCGGGCCCGTGATCTTCCGCATGAGCCGGCGGTGGTGAGCGGCGTGGGGGAGGGCTATTCGGGGAGCGGCACGCATTGGGCGCTGCAGCGCCCGTTCACGAGCACGCCGCAGGTGTTCTCCGCGCCGGGCGCGTTCGCGATGGCGGGACTGACCCCGGCCGACGTCGACGTGTTGACCGTGTACGACCCGTTCACCGTGGTGAGCCTGATGCAGATTGAGGACATGGGCTTTTGTCCGAAGGGGGAGGCGGGCCGCTTCGTCGAAGGCGACACGCTCTTCCACGACTCGGGGAAACTGCCGTTCAACACGCACGGCGGGCTGCTGTCGCACGCGTACGTGCTCGGGATCGCGCATGTGGTCGAGTGCGTCAAACAGCTGCGGGGTGTTGGCGCGGCCCAGGTTCCCGATTGTGAAGTCGCGGTCTACGGCGGCTACACGGGTCATATGGCCAGCACCCTCGTGCTCACCCGGGATCGGTGATCGACGGCCCATGGCGATCAAGCGCGACGACTTCCCACTCCCCGATGTCGACGACCCGCTGACCGCGCCGTACTTCGCGGGCGCGGCGCGCGGCGCGCTCGTGATTCCCCGCTGCGAAACGTGCGGCGCGTACGTGTGGTATCCGCAGGAGGCGTGCCCCGCCGACGGGGGCGCTCTCGCCTGGACGCGCGTGTCGGGCCACGCCACGTTGTTCACCTGGGCGGTCGTGCGCCGCGCCTTTCTTCCGGCGTTCGAGGATCGCGTGCCGTTCGTCACCGCGCTCGTCGCGCTCGACGAGGATCCGGCCGTGCGGCTCTGCACGTACATCGTCGGCACCGCCCCCGAAGATCTCGTGGCCGACGCGCCGGTCGTGGTCGAGTTCCGGCCGCTGGAGTTCACGACCGTGCCTGATCGGTCGGTCGTCGTCCCGATGTTCGCGCTCGCATGATCTACGACGGCCTGCACGTCGTCGACTGCACCGCCGGTATCGCGGGGGCGTACTGCGCCAAGTTGTTGACCGACCTCGGCGCCGACGTCGTGTTCGCCACGCCGATCGGCGGCGATCCGCTCTTCACCTATCTCCGTACGTCGCAGCGGCACGCCTCCGATCCGGAGCCGTGGCTGGCCGCCGCCGACATCGTTCTCGTGAACGAGCCGGGGTCGGCGCCTTCGCCCTCGACGCCGTTGGTCACCGTCTCGATCACCGCGCTCGGACACGGCGGTCCCGACGACGGGCTCGACCTCCCCGAAGAAGTGTTGCAGGCCCGCAGCGGCAGCCTCTCCGCGCACGGGCACATGCACCTGCCGCCGTTGACGGTCGGCGGACATCTGGGCGAGTACGTCGTCGGCGCGTTCGCGGC
>DASYJT010000084.1:0-1889 GCA_035996165.1 Acidimicrobiia bacterium | reverse complement strand
GGTCATGAGGAAGCTGGAGCCCAACACGAGCACGAGCATCGACGTGGCGAAGAGGTTCAAGTACGCGAAGAAGCGGGAGAACCGCTCGTCGCCGTGCATGTACCCGATCGCGTACAGGTGGATGAGGGTTCCGACGCCGGTGACGAACAACGTCATGGTCGACGCCAGCGGGTCGACGAGGAACCGGAAGTCGACCCGGAAAGTGCCGGACTGGATCCACGTGAAGCCCTGCGAGACGTTGGATCGCGCCTCGGGGCTCAACGACCGCAACGCGAAGAACGCGATCACCGACGCGACGAACGACATGCCGATCATCGCGGTGGCGAACCAGCCCGCCTTCGGCTCGCCGATGCGCTTGCCGAACAGCAGCAACACGACCGCGCCGAATGCAGGGAAGGCCGGAATCAACCACGCGACATCGAGAAGGTGTTCGGCACTCATCTCTGTATGCCCTCAGCCCTTCAGCAGTTCGACGTCATCGGCATTGACGGACTGTCGGCGGCGGAAGATGGCGATGATGATCGCGAGACCGACGGCCACCTCGGCCGCCGCGACGACGAGCGTGAAGAACACGATCACCTGGCCACTGATGTCGTTCAGCGCCTTCGCGTACGAGACGAACGTGAGGTTCGCGGCGTTGAGCATCAACTCGATGCACATGAACATGACGAGCGTGTTCTTGCGCACCAGGAGACCGACCGCGCCGATCGTGAAGAGGATCGCGGCAAGGACGAGGTAGTAGGTCGCCGTGATGTGCTCGGGGTACCCGAATGCGATCACGACGAGGTCCGTTCGGAGTCGGCGGCTTGCGCGTCGGTGTCGGCGTCGGCGGCCGGGCCCGGTCGGTGCCCGCTGCGCCGCGCGAGCACCACGCTGCCGACCACGGCGATCACGAGCAGCACGGCGGTCATCTCGAACGCCCAGACGAAGCTCGTGAACAGGCTCTTCGAGAGCGTCTCGACGTTGCCCGACTCCGCGGTCCCCAACACGCCGCGGGTCGAGTGCGCTCCGGTGACCCAGCGGTTGCCGTGCGCGAGCACGAGGATCGTCACGAGCGCGAGTGCGCCGAACACCAGGGCCCCCGCCCGTTGCAGAGGATGCGTGTCGTCGGGCGGTTCGTGCTTGTCGACGCCGAGCAACGTGATCACGAAGAGGAACAGCACGACGATGGCGCTGGCGTACACCACGATCTGGATCGCGGCGACCAGCGCGGCGTTCTGCTGCAGGTACAGCACCGCGATGCTGACGAGTGTGAGCAGCAGGAACAGCGCCGAGTGCACGGGATTGTGACCCACGATGACACCGAGCGCCCCGATGATCACCGCGGCCGCGCACACGAAGAAGACGACGGCCTCCACTACACGTCTCGCTCTTCATCGGCCGTGCTCTGTCCGTGCTCGGGCGGTCGCACACCGAAACCGAGCTCGCCCGACCAGTTGACGCGGTCTTCGTACGCGCTCGCACCGGACGACGACGTGGCCCGCATCCACGCGCTCGTGTGGTCGTCTTCGCCGCCGAGCCACAGCTCCCACGGCATACGGCGCGCGCGCCCGTCGTCGTCGACGAGGAGCTGATCCTTCGTGTAGATCGCGTCGCTGCGGTTCGTGAACGAGAACTCGAACAGCTTCGTCTCGGTGATCGCCTCGGTGGGGCAGGCCTCGACGCAGAGATCACAGTGGATGCAACGCAGGTAGTTGATCTCGTAGACGAAGCCGTACCGCTCCCCCGGTGAGACCGGGTCGTCGATCGGGTTGTCGGCGCCGCGCACGTAGATGCAGCGCGCCGGGCACACGCCCGCGCACAGCTCGCATCCGATGCACTTCTCCATGCCGTCCTCGTAGCGATTGAGAACGTGCCGACCGTGCATGCGCTCGGGCTTGTCGTGCTTC
>DASYJT010000083.1:0-9825 GCA_035996165.1 Acidimicrobiia bacterium | reverse complement strand
CGCCGCGGCGAAGCCGACGTCGAGCCCGAGTCGGACCTCACCGTCGACCAGGAGTTGCTCTCGGAGATCCGCGACCTCCTGCGCGAGCGCGCCGAAGAAGCCTGACCGCGCGGGGCGGTTCGTCAGGCGCCGTTGCTCCGCGCAGCGACGACCTTGTCGACCAGGTGCGCGGGCACCGGGTCGTAGTGCGAGTGCTCGATCGTGAACCGACCGCGGCCGCCGGTCATCGAGCGGAGGTCGATGGCGTAGCGCAGTACCTCGGAAGTGGGCACGTGCGCGGTGATCTCGACCTCGCCGCCGCCGAGTGACGCCGAGCCCTGGATGCGCCCGCGCTTGCCGTTCAGATCGCCCATGATGTCGCCCTGGCTGATCTCGGGCACCACGACCACCAGCTCGCTCACGGGCTCGAGCAAAACCGGACCCGCCTTCGCGAGCGCGTCGCGCAGTCCCATTGCCGCGGCGGTCTTGAACGCCATCTCGGAGCTGTCGACGGGATGGTGCTTGCCGTCGAAGCACGTGACCTTCACGTCGACTACGGGGAAGTGGAGCGCGCCACCGTGCTCCTCGGTCTCGACCACGCCCTTTTCGACGGCCGGGATGAAGTTGCGCGGGATCACGCCGCCGACGATCGCGTCGACGAACTCGTTACCCCCGCCTCGTTCCTTCGGCTCGACGCGGAGCACCGCCACCGCGAACTGGCCGTGGCCACCGCTTTGCTTCTTCAACCGCCCTTCGGCCTCCGCCTTCGCGCCGATCGTCTCGCGGTACGCGACCTGCACGTCGGTGGTCTCGACCTCGACGCCGAACTTCCGGGCGAGCTTCTCGGTGGCGATCGACAGGTGCGTCTCGCCCATGCCCCGCAGCACGGTTTGGTGCGTCTCGGGATTGCGCTCGATGCGCAGGACCGGGTCTTCCTCCTGCAGGCGGTGCAGCGCGTTGGCGAGCTTGTCCTCGTCGCCCTTGCTCTTGGCGCGGATCGCGACCGCGAGCAACGGCTCGGGCGCGGGCAGGATGTCGACCTCGAGTGATGCGCCCTTCGCGGTGAGTACGTCGCCGGTCGCGGTGTGCGTGAGCTTGGCGACGGCCGCGATGTCGCCGGCCGCGACCTCTGCGACGGTGTCCTGTTCCTTGCCGCGCATCGAGAACAGCTGGTGCATCCGCTCGTCGGCCTTGGAACGCGCGTTCGTCAGGACGTCGTCGTGCTTGACGGTTCCCTGCAGCACCTTGAACAGGTTGACGTGACCGACGTAGGGATCGACGATCGTCTTGAAGACGATCGCACCGGGCTGGCCGCCATCGAGCGCCGGCGCGGGCGCCTCCTCGACGAGAAACGTCGCCAGCCGGTCGATGCCGACGAGCTTCGTCGCGCTGCCGCACAACACCGGAAAGACGTTGCCCGACGCGACTCCCGCGGCGAGCGCCCGCGCCAGCTCCGCCGTTTCGATCACTTCGTCGCCGAGGTAGCGCTCCATGAGGTCGTCGTCGCCGACGACGATGCCTTCGACGAGCGCGTCGTGGACCGCGTGCTCTTCGGTCTCCATCTCGTCGGGCACGGCGCCTTCGGTGCCCTTCGACGAGCCGCCCGAATACGTGACCGCCACGTCGTTCAGGAGATCGACCACGCCCTGGAGGTTCGCCTCCTCGCCGATAGGTAGTTGCAGGGGGGCCACACCGGCGCCGAACTTGGCCTTGAGCTGGTCGAGCGTGCGCGCGAACGACGCGCGCTCACGGTCGAGCTTGTTGACGAAGATCGCGCGGGGGAGCCCGCGCTGTTCCGCGAGCTTCCACGCGATCTCGGTCTGCACCTCGACACCCTCGACGGCCGACACGACGAACAGCGCGAGGTCGGCGGCCTGGATCGCGGCGGCGACGTCGCCGACGAAGTCCGCGTAGCCGGGCGCGTCCAGGACGTTGACCTTGTGGTCTTCGAGCTCGAAGGGCGCCAGCGCGAGCGATACGGAGATGTTGCGGCGCTGTTCCTCGGGATCGAAGTCGCACACGGTCGAGCCGTCCTCGACCCGGCCGAGGCGGACGATCGCCCCGGCGTTGAAGAGCAGGGCCTCGGCCAGCGAGGTCTTCCCGGCGCCTCCGTGACCGACGAGAGCGACGTTGCGGATCTTCGCGGTCGGAAACGTCTTCACCGAATGACCCCCCGGCTGGGCTTCCTGGTGGAGCCGATTGTACGAACGCCACGACCGGGATTACCAGGGACAACGACCCGACGTTGCCCGGGGGGCGGCGTCTCGTTTGGTACCTTGGGCGGACTGCTCGCGAACGCGAGCGCGGCATCTCTGAGGAGCACGCATGCTCGACCGGCGCTGGCGCAAGGGCGTCGAGCAGGGTCTCGGCCCGATCGGTGACCGGCTGCGCCGCCTCGGCATCACCGCCGACGCGCTGACCGTCTTCGGCCTCGTCTGCTCGGTCGCCACCGCGGTCCTGATCGGATCCGGGCACTTCATCTGGGCCGTCGTGGCCCTCACCGTGGCCGGTGTGAGCGACCTGCTCGACGGTTCCATCGCTCGGGGCAGCGGCCAGGCCAGCCCACGCGGCGCGTTCTTCGACTCCGTCACCGACCGTGCGTCCGACGCATTGCTGTTCGGCGGAGTGGCCTGGCACCTCGCGGCGGACTCGTCGTACCTGCCGATCCTCGCTTTCGCGGTCGCGGCGTGCTCGATGCTCATCTCCTACGAGCGGGCCCGCGCCGAATCGCTCGGCCTCGACGCGCGCGGCGGCCTGATGGAACGGGCGGAGCGCTTCGTGCTTCTCGGTATCGCGCTGGCGTTCCCGGTCCTGATCCCGATGCTGTGGCTGATGCTCGCCCTCACCGGTTTCACCGCCGTCCAGCGTTTCGTGCGTGTGTATCGGCTCGCGGCGCGTCCGCCGCAACCCACTGTCCCCGTTCGGTCGCACGGTGTCGAGCGGACTGCAACCCCGCTGCGCTCGTGGTGGATGGCCCGGCGCATCGAGGGCCAGCGCCCGCGTTCCCGTCCCCGCTCCGAGCGGCGCGGAGCCCGGCCGTAGCGCGTACGTGGCCGGAGTACGAGGGCAGTTGACGACGTATGCGTATCGCGGCGCGGCCCGGGCCGCGCAGCTCATCCCGTCGGCGCTCGTCCCCGGGCTGAGCCGGGTCGCCGGCCGGATCGGCGGTTGGCCGCAGACCGCGAACCGCCGGATGTGTGCGCGTCACCAGCGGCGCGTGACCGGACGCACCGATCGGGGCGTCGTCGACGAGGTCTTCGAGTGGTACGGGCGCTATTGGCTGGAGATCTTTCGGCTTCCGGTCGAGGTGCGGCACGGCGCCGTCGTTCCCAACTTCACCATCGAGGGCTACGAACACGTCACCGACGCGCTCGCGGCGGGCAAAGGCGCGATCTTGGCGCTGCCGCACCTCGGCGGATGGGAGTGGGCGGCGGCCTGGATGGCCGCCCAGGGCCACCACATGCTCGCGGTGGTGGAACCCCTCGAACCGCCCGCGCTGCTCGAGTGGTTCGCGAGCCAGCGGGAGGCGATCGGTCTCGAGATCGTCCCGATCGGTCCCGACGTGTCGCGCCATGTGTTGCGGGCGTTGCGCGACAACCGCATCGTCTGCCTGCTGAGCGATCGCGACCTCACCGGCGACGGCGCCGAGGTCGACTTCTTCGGCGAGCGCACGCGGTTGCCCGGCGGTCCCGCCACCCTTGCACTGCGCACCGGTGCCGCGTTGCTGCCGGTCGCGGTGTATTTCACCGCCGGCCGCGGTCACAACGGCGTCGTGCGCCCGCCGCTGTCGACCGAGCGCAAGGGCAGTCTGCGCGACGACATCGCGCGCATCACCCAATTGCTCGCGCACGAGTTCGAGTCCCTGATCCGCGCCGCGCCCCAGCAGTGGCATCTGCTGCAGGCGAACTGGCCGAGCGACCGCGAATAGGAGAGCCTGGCTCCAGTGAAGGTCGCCATGATCTGCCCGTACTCGATGTCGCGCCCCGGCGGCGTGCAGGGCCAGGTGCTCGGGCTCGCCCGCGAGCTCCGACGGCTCGACGTCGACGTCCGTATCGTCGCGCCCTGCGACGGCCCGCCGCCGGACCCGACGATCGTCAGCGTCGGCACGACCGTCGAGTGGGAGTCGAACGGATCGATCGCGCCGATCTCGCCGGGCCGGGCGACGGCGCGCCGCACCGCCGAGGTGTTGCGCACGCTCGAGCCCGACGTCGTACACCTCCACGAGCCGATCGTGCCGGGGCCGACGGTCAGCGCGCTGATCGGCTTCAACGGTCCGATGGTCGGTACGTTCCACGCCGCGGGCGAGGTCCCGTATCAATGGCTGCGGCCGGCGTTGCGCTCGTTGATGATGCGCCTCACATTCCGTGTGGCGGTCTCCGAATCGGCACGCGAGACCGCGGCGGCGAACTGGTCGGGAGCCGAATACGAAGTGCTGTGGAACGGCGTCGAGATCGAGCCGATCGCGTCCGCGGTTCCCGCGGCGTCCGACAAACCCACGGTCCTGTTCATCGGTCGTCACGAACCGCGCAAGGGGCTCGACGTGCTGCTCGACGCGTGGGAGGGGATCGACCGCGATGCGCGCCTCCAGGTGGTCGGCGTGGGGCCCCAGACCGAAGAGTTGAAACGGCGAGCGGTCGGCGACGTCGAGTGGTGCGGCACGGTCACCGACGGGCCGCGCAACGCGCTGCTGCGGGGCGCGACCGTCTTCTGCGCGCCGTCACTACGCGGCGAGTCGTTCGGTGTCGTGCTCCTCGAAGCGATGGCCGCGGGCGCGCCGATCGTCGCGTCCGCGATCGAGGGCTACCAGAACGTGGCGCGGCCCGGACGCGACGCGCTGCTCGTACCGCCCGGCGACGTCGGCGCGCTCCGAGGCGCGTTGCAGGCGCTCCTCGACGACGAACCGCGCCGGGCTCGCCTCGTCGAGTCGGGGCGCGAACGGGCCGACGAATTCTCGATGCGGCGCCTGGCCGAGCGCTACCTGGAGCTCTACGCCCGCGCCCTCGTGCCCGCCGGCTAGTGACCGATTCCGGGGCGGCCGCTCCGTAGAATGACCGCCTACCCCCTTGGGAGGTTCTCCGTTGACCGCAATCATCGTCATCCTGGTCATCATCGTTCTCGCGGTCCTGTTCTTCGTCTTCGCCTTCAACGGCGCGGTCAGGCTCCGCAACCGGGTCGATTCCGCGTGGTCGCAGATCAGCGTGCAGCTGCAGCGCCGCCACGACCTCATCCCCAATCTCGTCGAGACCGTGAAGGGCTACGCCGCGCACGAGAGCTCCACGCTCGAAGCCGTCACCGCGGCCCGTACCAGCGCGGTACAGGCACAGCAGGCCGGGCCCGCGCAGCAGGCCCAGGCCGAGAACGTCCTGAGCGGTGCGCTGCGCCAACTGTTCGCGCTGTCGGAGAGCTACCCCGACCTCAAGGCGAACACGAACTTCTTGAGCCTGCAGGAGGAGTTGACCTCCACCGAGGATCGGATCGCGTACGCGCGGCAGTTCTACAACGACAGCGTGCAGAAGTACAACACGAAGATCCAGACGTTCCCCACCGTGATCGTCGCCGGAATGTTCAACTTCTCCAAGCGTGAGTTCTTCGAGGCGGAGCAGGGATCGACCGAGGTGCCCAAGGTCCAGTTCTGATCCTGTCCCCGCTCGTAAATCGTCTCGAGGCTCTTGGTGTACGAACAGATTGCTGCGAACAAACGTAAGACGGTCTTTCTCGTCTTCTTGTTCGTGTTGTTGCTCTCGGCAGTGGGAGTCGCCGTCGACTTCTTCTTACGCGGAGGCGTGGTCGGCTTCGTGATCGTCGCGGTCATCGTGGCGGTTGCATCGTTCGTCTCGTACTTCAACAGCGACAAGGTCGCGCTGCGCATGGCGCACGCGGTACCGGCCGATCCCGTGGAGTACGCCCGCTACCACAACCTCGTCGAAGGTCTGTGCATTGCGAGCGGCCTGCCGAAGCCGCGTCTCTACATCGTCGATGACGATGCGCCGAACGCGTTCTCGACCGGCCGCAATCCCAAGCACGCGGCGGTGGCGGTCACGACCGGCCTGCTCGCCAAGATGAACCGGGTGGAGCTCGAGGGTGTGCTCGCCCACGAGTTGAGCCACATCCGCAACTACGACGTGCTGGTGATGACGCTCGCCGTCACGATGGTCGGCATCATCGCCCTGATCTCCGACTTCTTCTTGCGCATGATGTTCTGGACGGGCGGTCGGGGCGGCCGCGACGACCGCAACGGCAACAATCCGCTCGGCATCGTGTTCGCGATCCTCGGTTTCGTGCTCTTGATCTTCGCTCCGATCATCGCCACGCTCATGCAGTTCGCGGTGAGCCGCAATCGTGAGTACCTCGCCGACGCGTCGGGCGTGCAACTCACGCGGTACCCGCCGGGCCTCATCTCCGCGCTCGAGAAGCTGAAGGACGATCACACCTCCACCCACTTCGCGTCGAAGGCCACCGCGCACCTCTGGATCGAGGAACCCCTCGACAAGGAGACCAACAAGGGCGACACGAAGTGGAATCACCTCTTCGACACGCATCCGCCGATCGACGACCGCATCCACGCCCTCGAGCAGATGTGACGCGAAGCTAAGAGCATGCGGTTTCCCACCATGAGCGTCATCGCGCTGGCCGTCGTCGTCGCCCTCGCCGGCTGCGGTGGGGGCACCAAGAGCGCGGCGAAGAAGAAGGCGGCCGCCGCCAAGAAGGCCCACGTCGTGAAGGCGCCGCCCGTCGCGCCGCTTACCGGCCTCCCCGACCCCGCCGGCGAGGCGCTGAAGCGTTGCGCGGTCACCGTGAAGATCGACAACACCCAGGCGGGCCATCCGAAGTACGGGGTCGACCAGGCCGACGTGATCTACGAAGAGGTGGTCGAGGCCGGCATCACGCGGCTCGCGGCGATCTTCAACTCGCACGACCCCAGCCGGGTGGGTCCGGTCCGCTCGGTGCGCAAGACCGACCAGAGCCTCGTGTGGCCGATCGGCGGGGTCTTCGCCTACTCGGGCGGCGCGCCCTACGCGATCGAGTCGATCAACACCGCGCCGGTCGTCCAGCTCGACGAGACGCGCGCCGGGCCGCTCATGTTCCGCGACCATTCGCGCACCGCGCCCTGGAACCTCTACGCGCACGTCAACTTCATGTACAGCAAGTGCGCCAAGCCGGTTGCGCCGCACCCGCTGTTCGCGTATCGCTCGACCAACGCCGCCGTGCCCGGTGTGCCCGCGGCGACCGTGCGCGTCGGATTCATCAACGGCTTCGCGGTCACGTGGACATGGGACGCGCCGAGCGGAACGTGGAAGCGCTCGATCTTCGGCAATCCGGAGAACGTCGCGTCGGGTGCGCAGTTCGCACCGAAGAACGTCGTGGTGATGTTCGTGTCGTACGTCGGCGGGAACTCCTACGGGCTCGGAGCCGAGGCCGTCATCACCGGGCACGGCACCGTGGCGGTGTTCACCGGCGGCAAGCAGATCCTCGGAACGTGGTCGCGGCCCGACAAGAACCAGCCCGCGCAGCTCCTCGACACGACCGGAAAGGCGATCCGGCTCACGCCCGGTCAAACATGGGTCGAGCTCCCCGACGCGGGCTACTCGGTGACGAAAACTCCGTAGCCGGGCCGGAATCGCCAGGTTCTAGACTCGCCCTATGGCCGATGAGCGCACCACTGGCACCGCCCGAGTCAAGCGAGGCCTCGCGGAGATGTTGCGGGGCGGCGTGATCATGGACGTGGTCGACGCCGAGCAGGCGAAGATCGCCGAAGACGCCGGCGCGGTCGCGGTGATGGCGCTCGAGCGGGTCCCCTCCGACATCCGCCGCGACGGTGGCGTGGCGCGTATGAGCGATCCGTCGATGATCGAGGGCATCCAGAAGGCGGTCACCGTTCCGGTGATGGCGAAGTGCCGGATCGGTCATTTCGCGGAAGCCCAGGTGTTGCAATCGCTCGGTGTCGACTACGTCGACGAGTCGGAAGTGCTCACCCCGGCCGACGAAGCCCACCACGTCGACAAGTGGCAGTTCACCGTGCCGTTCGTGTGCGGCGCGACCAACCTCGGCGAGGCGCTGCGCCGCATCGGTGAAGGCGCGTGCCTCATCCGCAGCAAGGGCGAAGCGGGCACCGGAAACATCGTCGAAGCCGTGCGCCACCTGCGTTCCATCCTCGGCGACATCGATCGGATCAAGGTCGGTCGTCCCGAGGAGCGGTACGCGTGGGCGAAGGAGCTGCGCGCCCCGGTCGACCTCGTCGACGAGGTCGCG
This sequence comes from Acidimicrobiia bacterium, assembly GCA_035996165.1. Classification (GTDB taxonomy): domain Bacteria; phylum Actinomycetota; class Acidimicrobiia; order IMCC26256; family PALSA-610; genus PALSA-610. The sequence goes on along the minus strand of DASYJT010000083.1, from coordinate 1,596 downwards.
GAACGCGGTGAGCTCCCGGTGCCGTTGTTCTGCGCGGGCGGCATCGCGACTCCTGCCGACGCGGCGCTCGTCATGCAGCTCGGCGCGCAGTCGGTGTTCGTCGGCAGCGGCATCTTCAAGTCGAGCGACCCCTCCAAGCGGGCGCGGGCGATCGTCGAAGCCACCACGCACTACGAGGACGCCGACATCGTCGCCAAGGTCTCCCGCGGTCTGGGCGAAGCAATGCGCGGCGAAGAGATCGGCACGCTCGACGTGAAGCTCGCCGAGCGAGGCTGGTGACCGCGCCATGATGCGGAGGCCGCCAGGTGAAGATCGGCGTACTCGCGCTGCAGGGCGCGTTCCGCGAACACGCTGAAGCGCTGACGGCGCTGGGCGCCGACGTCGCGCTCGTCAAACGGCCCGAGCAGCTCGACAGCGTCGACGCGATCGTCCTGCCCGGCGGTGAGTCGACCACGATCGACAAACTGCTCGATTCCTCCGACCTGCGCGCGCCGCTGACCCGAGCGCTGCGCGACGGGCTGCCCGCGTTCGCCACGTGCGCCGGCCTCATCTTGTGCGCGACCGAAGTCGTCGACGGGCGCCCCGACCAGTTGCCCCTCGCGGTGCTCGACGTCACGGTTCGCCGCAACGGCTACGGCCGCCAGCGTGAGTCGTTCGAGACTCCGCTCGCGGTGCGGGGTCTCGCCGACGACTTTCCCGGCGTCTTCATCCGCGCACCCGTGGTGGAACGGGTCGGCGGCGATGTCGAGGTACTTGCCGAACACGACGGCGGGGCCGTGCTCGGGCGCGCGCACAGCCTTTGGTTCGCCACGTTTCATCCCGAGCTCTCGGGCGATCTCCGTCTCCATCAACTCTTCGTGAATGAGGTCAGCTGATGTCCGGTCACTCCAAATGGCATTCGATCAAGCACAAGAAGGGCGCGGCCGACGCGGCGCGCGGGAAGCTCTTCGCGGTGCTCATCCGCCAGATCGAGGTCGCGGCGCGCACCGGCGGCGGGGATGCCGCCACGAACGCGACGCTGCGCAGCATGGTGCAGAAGGCGCGCGACTCCTCGCTGCCGGTCGACACGATCCAGCGTGCGATCCGGCGCGGTACCGGTGAAGAGGAGGGCGTCACCTACGAGTCGGTGACGTACGAGGGGTACGCGCCGGGCGGCGTCGCGGTGATCGTCCAGGCTCTCACCGACAACCGCAACCGCACGTCGGCCGAGATCAAGAACGTGTTCAGCCGCAACGGCGGCTCGTTCGCGGAACCCGGCGCGGTGTCGTGGCAATTCGAGCGCAAGGGGATCGTGCAGGTCGACCGGGGCGCCGACGAAGACGAGCTGATGCTCGCCGCGGCCGACGCCGGCGCGGAGGACATCGAAGACCTCGGCGACCACTGGCAGGTCACCACGCCGCCCACCGAGCTGCACGCGGTGCGCACTGCGATCGAAGCGGCCAACATCCCCGTGAAGGACAGCGACCTCACCATGGTGCCGACCACGTCGGTCGAGCTGGGGGAGGAGTCGGCGGCGAAGTCGGTTCTCCGGCTGGTCGACGCGCTCGAGGAGCACGACGACGTCGAGGCCGTCTACGCCAACTTCGACATCCCCGA
>DASYJT010000082.1:0-4245 GCA_035996165.1 Acidimicrobiia bacterium | reverse complement strand
CGGCGAGCGAACGTGCGCTGCAGGAGATCGCGCGCCTCGAGCAACCCGGCGACACCGTGTTGAGCGTCCCCGCCGATTGCGATCCCTCGTTTGTCAGCCTCCAGGTCTTCCACCACGCACCCGTGGTCGGTTGCGCCGGCTCCTTTGCCGCGAACCCGTGGTCGAAGCTTCGCGCGTATACGGAGTCGGCCGCATTCACGAAGTTGCGCTGCGACCGCTTGACGTACGGCCGCCTCGTGACGACCCAGAACGCGACGACCGGGAACGCGACGACCCGGAGGGCGACGACGCCGTTCCGCCCCGCCGATGTCGATTCTCTGCGCCGCAGTTTCGGCGTCCGCTTCGTCGTGATCGACCACACCAAGCTCGGTGCCGGCTGTGCATCGGTTGGTGCGTCGCTTCCGATCCTGCGCGCGCACCGACTGCTCGGTGCGGACCACCGCTACGAGGTGATCGACCTCGGTCAGCCGGCGACCGGGTGACCCGGACAGCGGAGGAAGAGGCTGTAGCCGTTGCCGAAGTCGGCGTCTTTACAGAAGTCGGTCTTCAGTACCCGCGCCGGTCCGGGATCGCCGGGCTTGTTCGCGTCGTTCGGCTCGTCCCACGAGAGCCAACGATCCGACGCGATGAACGCGTTCGCGCGCTGCATCTCCCGGGTGAGCGTCGTGCCCGCGCGGTTGGTGAGGCCGGGCTCGAACTCCATCGACGCCGTCCCGGGGACGTAGCGCGGGAGCAGGTAGTAGATGAACGTGTCGTTGTAGGGCACGCGGCGCATGTCGGTGTTGCCGACGATGATGCGGTCGCCCGGCTTCACGTCGTGCTCGACCCGGCGTAGCAAGGCTTCGATGCTCCGCGCGAAGTCCTCGTTCGCGCCCACGTACCACGAACGCCCCTCGTTCGTGATCTCTATCGACTTCGGGAGGTGGACGGAATCCTGCACCGCGGTGGCGTAACGCCGCGCGGTGTACGTGGGGAGCAGCAGCGAGATCCCGAGGAGCACGACCGCGCCCGCGCCGAGCCCGATCCGCGCGCGGCGCCAGGTCGGTCGGACGACGACGGCCACCTCCGCGAGCGTGGCGGGGAGGAGGATCACCACCACGCCGCTGACCCATCCGAGATGCGCGGAGTCGGCGCGTTGTACCGCCTGGGGAAACATCCCGACCCCGAAGAGCGCGCCCGCCAGGAGTACCCGCGGTCGCAGGGCGTCCGGCTCCTTGCGCACGCGCCACCAACCGAACCCGACCAGCGCGACGACGAGAACGGCCAGGAGCACGAACCATACGAACATCTGTTGCGCGGGCGTGAGCCGCGGCAGCGGCCACGATCGGTCGACGGCCGCGATGACGCGCGCGACGCCGACCAGACGACGTGGATCGGGCGGCACCGGGAGATGGCGCGCCGCACGTAGATGGAGGATCGGGTCGATCACCATGCCGTGCAGCACGTTCGCCGGCCCCGCCATCACGAGATGCACCACATACGGAGCCAGGCCGACGCCCACACCGAGGAGCGCGCCCCGTACGACGCGGCGCGGTAGGCCCCACAGCGCGGCCGTGCCACCGAGCACCAGCGCGAGGCCGAAATCGATGCGGAACAACATGGCAAACCCCGCGAGCACGCCGCCGGCGATCGCCCAACGCACCGCGCGGCGATCGTCAGGGCCCGGCCGCGCGTCGGCGCGCGCTTGCAGGAACGCGGTCAGCGCACCGAGCGCGAGCGCGGCGCCGCCCGTCCACGGGATGGCGGTGAGTTGCACCGCGGGCATCATGAACATGACGTTCAACAGCACGGCCGCGACCGCGACCGCCCGGCCCCACCACCGCACGAGCAGGCCGGCCGCGACGGCCATGCCGACGAGTTGCACCAACCCGGCGATGCGTTCGACGAGCAGATGCGTGCCGAACACCTTGTACACGGCCGCGAGCGACCAAAGGCTGCCCGGTCCGTAGAGGTACAGGAAGTCCTTGTTCGCAACGGCTCCGTGCAGCACGCGGTCGGGGAAGACGAGCATGAAGCCCTCTTCCATCGCCGACCCGGGGGCGTGCAGCAACGCGCGGAGCGGGAGGGCGTACGCGACGACGGCGACCGCGACGATGATCCACCAGGTCGCGCGAGGTGCGAGGTGCACAGTCGGCCCGTCGGCGCCTTCGCTTTGTACGACGCCCTCGCTTGGTACGACGCCCTCGCTTGGTACGACGCCTTTGCCTGGTACGACGCCGGCGTCACTGCTCACGAGCAGAGGACTGTAACGGGCGTGAGAGAAGGGGAGATGCGGGGAAGGCGCCTCCTACAATCGGGCGCATGGCCCAGATCCCCGAGAAGCCGTCGCTCGACGGGCTCGAAGCGCGCTGGTCGGCGGCATGGGACGCCGACGGCACGTACCGCTTCGATCGCAGCCACAGTCGCGACGAGATCTTCTCGATCGACACGCCGCCGCCCACGGTGAGCGGCTCGCTGCACATGGGCTCGGCGTTCGGATACGTGCAGACCGACTCGATCGCGCGCTACCAGCGCATGCGCGGCCGCCACGTCTTCTATCCCATGGGTTGGGACGACAACGGTCTGCCCACCGAGCGGCGGGTGCAGAACTATTTCGGCGTGCGCTGCGAGCCGCATCTCGCGTACGACCCCGCGTTCGTCCCGCCCGAGAAGCCGGGCAAGGACGTCGTGCCGATCTCGCGCCCGAACTTCCTCGAGCTCTGCGAACAGTTGGTCGCCGAGGACGAAGCGGCGTTCGAGGAGCTGTGGCGCCGCCTCGGATTGTCGGTCGACTGGAGTCTCACGTACACCACGGTCGGACCCGCCGCCCGTCGCACCAGCCAGCGCGCGTTCCTGCACAACCTCGCACGCGGCGAGGCGTACCAAGCAGAAGCACCCACCCTCTGGGATGTCGACTTCCGCACCGCGGTCGCGCAGGCGGAGCTGGAAGACCGCGAGATGCCCGGCGCGTACCACGCGCTCCGGTTCCACAAGGCCGACGGCACCGACGACGTGCTCGTCGACACGACCCGGCCCGAGTTGCTCGCGGCATGCGTCGCTGTGGTCGCGCACCCCGACGACGCGCGGTACCAGCCGCTGTTCGGCACCGAGGTCGTCACGCCCCTCTACGGCGTGCGCGTCCCGATCGTCGCGCACCATCTCGCCGATCCCGAGAAGGGAACCGGCATCGCGATGATCTGCACGTTCGGTGACACCACGGACGTCGTCTGGTGGCGCGAGCTGCAACTCCCGACCCGGGCGATCCTCGGCATCGACGGTCGCTTCAAGGTCGAGCCGCCCGATGGGCTCCCGGCCGCCGGCGCAACCGCCTACGAGGCGATCGCCGGGCGCAACGCGAAGCAGGCGCAGAAGATCGTGGTGGAGCAGTTGCGGGAGTCGGGCGAGCTCGAGGGTGAGCCCCGCCCGATCACCCATCCCGTGAAGTTCTTCGAGAAGGGTGAGCGCCCGCTCGAGATCGTCACCTCGCGGCAGTGGTACCTCCGCAACGGTGGCCGCGACCTCGAGCTGCGGGCGGAGTTGCTCGCGCTCGGGCGCGAGCTGCGCTGGCACCCGCCGTCGATGCGCGTGCGCTACGAGACGTGGCTCGAGGGGCTCAACGCCGATTGGCTGGTGAGCCGCCAGCGCTACTTCGGTGTGCCGTTCCCGGTGTGGTACCGCGTCGCGGCCGACGGCAGCTGCGCGTACGACGACCCGCTCTTGCCCGACGATGCGGCCCTGCCCGTCGACCCGTCAACCGACTGCCCGCCCGGCTTCGCGGAATCCCAGCGCGACCAGCCCGCGGGATTCACCGCCGACCCCGACGTCATGGACACGTGGGCCACCTCCTCGCTCACTCCGCAGATCGCCACGGGCTGGGTCGACGATCCCGACCTGTTCGAGCGCACCTTCCCGATGAATCTGCGGCCGCAAGGGCCGGAGATCATCCGAACTTGGCTCTTCGACACCGTGGTGCGGGCGCGCCTCGAGCACGGTGAGCTGCCGTGGACCGACACCGCGATCAACGGCTGGGTCCTCGACCCGGATCGCAAGAAGATGTCGAAGTCGAAGGGCAACGTCGTCACGCCGATGCCGCTCGTCGAGGAGTACGGCGCCGACGCGGTCAGGTACTGGGCGTGCAACGGTCGCCCGGGTGTCGACACCGCGGTCGACTTCGGCGTCATGAAGGTCGGCAAGAAGCTCGCGACGAAAGTGCTCAACGCGTCGAAGTTCGTGCTCGGAGTGTCGGGTGACGCGGGCGAAGACGTC
>DASYJT010000081.1:0-6550 GCA_035996165.1 Acidimicrobiia bacterium | reverse complement strand
CAGGCCGGCTTCCACGCGTTCTGGACGGTCGAGCACCACTTCCTCGAGGAGTACTCGCACTGTTCCAATCCCGAGGTGCTCTACGGCGCCATCGCGAGCCGTACGACGAAGATGCGACTCGGCTACGGCGTGCGGCTCATGCCGAAGCCGTACAACCATCCGGTGCGCACCGCGGAGTCGGTGGCCGTGCTCGACCTGTTGAGCGACGGTCGGGTCGACATGGGCACCGGTCGCTCGGCGACGCGCATCGAGCTCGAGGGCTTCGGCGTCGATCCCAAGGACACGCGCGAGATGTGGCGCGAGGCGATCGAGCACGTCGTCGGCTGTTGGACGAACGAGCGCTATTCGATCGACAGCAAGTACTGGACGCTGGCCGACCGCCGCGTGCAGCCGAAGCCGTTGCAGCAACCGCACCCTCCGATCTGGGGCGCCACGACGAGCGACGACGGCCATGCGCAGGTCGGTGAGCTCGGGCTCGGACTGTGTTCGTTCGCGGTCGGCGTATCGCCCGAGGACGTGAAGAAGAAGATCGACATCTATCGCGCCGCAGTGGCGAAATGTGCGACGCCCATCGGCAAGTTCGTGAACAACCAGGCCGCCACGTTCACGATGGCGTTGTGCGCGCCGTCGCAGGACGAGGCGTGGGATGCAGCGCGGGAGTCGTTCGAGTGGTACCCGAAGGTTGGCGCGCGCCAGATCGCGCAGGTCGCGGAGTGGATGGCCGAGCGCAACCAGGCGCTCGGCAACTACGACTACGCCGCCGACATGAAGGCCCACTCCGACGACGGCTCGCTCGACCTTCTCTCGCTCGAGTATCTCGTCGATTCGGGTGCGTGCGTGCTCGGTACGCCCGAGCAGTGTCTCGACGCGTGCAAGCGCTACGAGGCGGCCGGTGTCGACCTACTGCTGTGTCTCGTCAACCCGTACAAGATCGGCCACGATCAGGTCATGCAGACCATCGACCTCATGGGCAAGCACGTCATCCCGAGCTTTGCGTAGGCGCGACGCGCGCTGAGGCGTTTAGCGCGACGTGTGGACGAAGAAGTGCCAGCCCACCCAGGCCCAGCCCGCGAGCAGCACGACGCGCACGGTGAGGGAGCGGATGGCCGACCTCAGCAACGCGACCGGCGTGGGGTAACGGCCGCGGGAAACGAGCGCGCCGATCGTCGCCGTCGCAATGATGACGGCGATCACGATCCAACCTGCGACTGTCACCGGGTGCGACAGCGTCACGACGCCAACATCCATCCGAGGCCTATCCAACCGGCAAAGAGCACGAGCCGGCCGATGTGGTGCATCTCGACGCTTTCGACGAACGAGCTGATCGTCGGGTGATCCGAACGCGGTGAGCTCCCCAGAGCGATGAGCTCCCACGCCACGACCGCGACGACGATCGCGCTCCACAGGGCGACCGCCGTGCGAAAACCGGGTGCACCGCGGCGGGAGGTGACCGGCCCGGGCGCGCGGGTCGACGGCACGAAACGCCGGGCAACGGCCGCCGCGAGCAACACGCCGATCGCGACGACGAGCGCGCGGAACGCGCCGTCGCTGAAGGGCACGCGCTCGGTGAACCACCATCCGTACGTGAGAACGGCGATCCACACCGCACCCCAGCCGAGCCGCTGCCGACCGGTGCGATCAAGGCGGGGCGGCACGACGGGGGGCCTTCTACAAGTCGGCCGGAATCGGGACGGTGTACGTGTCGCGGCCGGAGCGGAGCACCTTGCCCGGGAGTGCACCGGTCTGTTCGCCGTCGTTCACGATCGTTGTTCCGTTGACGATCACCTTCTGCACGCCGATCGCGTCGGCGAACAACCGCGCCGTTCCGCCCGGCAGATCCTTGACGAGCTTGACCTCGTCGGTCGCGACGGTGGCGGGGTCGAAGATCACGACGTCGGCGTGGAAGCCCTCGCGCAGCTCGCCCCGCTCGCGCAGGCCGAAGAGCTGTGCGGGCGCCTGCGTCATTAGCTGCACGCACCGCTCGAGCGAGATGAGCTGACGGCCGCGCAGCGTGTCGGCGAGAAACGAGGTGGTGTACGGCGCTCCGCACATGCGGTCGAGGTGCGCGCCCGCGTCGCTGCCACCGACCAGGACGAGCGGGTGGTCCCACGCCTCGGCGCGCATCTGCCACGACTTCAGGTCGCTGTCGGAGGGCAACGGCCACAGGATGGTCTGCAGGTCGTCGTTCAGCACGATGTCGACAAGGGTGTCGAACGTGCCGCGGTTCTGGCGCTCGGCCAGATCGCTCACGACCCGGCCTTTGAGTCCGTCGTTCGCGGCGGAGTACGTGTCGCCGATCTGGTAGCGGCCCCACGACGCGAGTCGCGAGAACACGCCGGCCTCGGGGGAGCGGGCCTTCTCGTTCATCCATTGCCGCACCGCCGGATCGCGTAGCTTCGCCATGCGTTCCGGTACCGGCAGGTTCATGATCTCGGACCAGCCGGGCAGCATGAACAGCGCGCAGTAGTTGAGGAACGACATGTTCATCTCGACGAGCGTGGGCATCGTCAACGCGATCGCGGTTCCGCCCTTGTCGCGCGCGTACTCGCACGCGCCGACCTGGTCGTGGTAGCGCTGCGGTTCCTTCGAGTCGATGGTGAGCACGTTCCAGTTCAACGGTCGCCGCCCGGCGAGCGTCATCGCGGCCATCTGCTCGACCTCTTCGTCACTGAAGCCGCGCAGGCACCCGCTCGTGACGTACTCGAGTGTGGTGCCTTCGTGGTTCGAGACCGAGCGGCACAGTTCGAGTATCTCTTCACCCGACGCCCATCGAGAGCCGACCGGTTCGCCGTCGCCGTCGGAATGCGTGAACGAGAGCGTGGTGGAAAAGCCGAGGCCACCCGCGGCGATCGAGTCTTCGAGCAGCCGCGTCATCGCGGCGAGTTGCTCGGGTGACGCTTCGTTGCCGATCGCGTCGAGGCCCATGACGTTGCGCCGGAGCGCGCAATGGCCGACGAGAAAACCGACGTTGAGCCCGACCCGGTTGTCGACCGCGTCTAGGTACTCGCCGAAGGAACGCCACGACCACGGCACACCCGTCTCGAGTGCGGGCAGCGGCATGCCTTCGACCTTCGCCATCATCCGGCGCAGGTAGTCGGCGTCTTCGGGATTCACCGGCGCGAGCGTGAAGCCGCAGTTGCCGGCGATCATGCTCGTCACGCCGTGCAGGTTCGACGGCGTGGCGGCGGGGTCCCAGAACAGTTGCGCGTCGTAATGCGTGTGCGGGTCGACGAAACCGGGCGCGACGACCAGGCCGTCGGCGTCGATGCTCTCGGCCGCGTCTTCGCTGATCTTGCCGATCTCGACGACTTTGCCGTCGCGAATGCCCACATCGGCCTGGCGTGCGGGCGCACCCGTGCCGTCGACCACCGTGCCACCGCGGATGACGGTGTCGAGCATCACAGCCTCCTAGCGCGTCTTGCGCTTTGCTTCGTGCACGGCTTGGCGCCGTTTGGCCTGGGCCGCGATGCGGGCCTCGCGCTCGCGCACCTCGGCGGCGCGCTTGGCCTCCTTCGCGGCCTTCCGTTGCTCGCGCTTGGCCTCGAGCTCGGCCTTGTCGAGCGTGGGGGCGGGCAGGGCGCCGAGCTCGGCCTTCGCCTCGACGGGAACGGGTGGCCCGATGGTGAAGCGGTCGTCGGTCTCGAACAGCTCGCGCATCACGGGCCGGCAGAGCGCGTCGCTTGCCGCGTACCCGACGAGCATCAACGTGACGAGGGTCGCGCCGTGCTCTTCGATGACCTCGGGCAGCACTTCGAGCAGGTCGTCGCGGGTCGGCTCCTCGGAGCGCGGTCCGAGCAGCTCGACGGTCTGGTCGTTGACGTGCTGGGCGAGCGCGAACAGCACCTGGAGCTGATGGTCGGGCGTGGCGGTCTGCAGCTTGCGCCGTACGAGCGGGATCAGGGCATCGCCGAGGCGCATCGTGGCCCGAGGCAGCTGGAGGTGCGTGGCGACGTCGAGCCGTGACTTCTCGCTCATGTCGGCGAGAGCGGCGCGCAGGGTGTCGTCGTCGAGCGCGGCGAGGGCCTCGGCCATCAAGACGAGGTCGGCTTCGGCCTGCGCCTCTTCCTCGGGGGTCAGCTCGTGGTCGTCGTCGTGATCATGGTCGTCGTCATGATCGTGGTCGTGCCCCTCGTGGTCGTGTTCTTCTTCGGGGACCTCTTCCGCCGCGGCTTTCGAGGACGATTTGGGGCTGGATTTGGGGCTCATCGCCCTGCAGCTTCGCGCGCGGGGAGCGGCTACCGTGGAGTCGACATCGCCGTCGACCTCTGACGGGAGAGCCCGGACGCGTGTTTCCAGCGATTCGGGCGCCGAAGGAGCAACCACTCCCCGGAATCTCTCAGGCACCCGAACCGTCGGAGCGAGGCAACTCTGGAGTTCCGCGACAGAGGGGGAGTCGGGCCGTGTACGGCTCGCACCGACGACGCGGAACGAGGTTTCCCGCCATGCCCGACCCGCTGGCCACGAGCGATTCCCGTGAAGATCCGGGACCGGATGCCTTCGTCGACCGCCACATCGGTCCGCGCGCCGACGACCAGGCCGCGATGCTCGCGGCACTCGGTTACGGCTCACTCGACGAGCTGGTCGAGGCCGCGGTGCCGTCGGTCATCCGGGAGCCGGTTCCGCTCGGCCTGACCGAAGCGGAGTCGGAGACCGAGGCGCTCGCCCATCTGCGAGAGCTGGCCGGCCGCAACGAAGTGTTCACCTCGCTCATCGGGCTCGGCTACCACGACACGATCACGCCGCCGGTCATCTTGCGCAACGTGCTCGAGAACCCGGCGTGGTACACGGCGTACACGCCCTACCAGCCGGAGATCAGCCAGGGCCGGCTCGAGGCGTTGCTGAACTTCCAGACGATGGTGAGCGACCTCACCGGGATGGATCTCGCGAACGCTTCGCTGCTCGACGAGGGCACCGCCGCCGCCGAGGCCATGGCGATGTTGCACCGCATCAACCCGAACAAGGGCCCGAAGAAGGAAATGGTCTTCTTCGTCGACTCCGACGCGCACCCGCAGACGATCGACATCGTCCGAACGCGTGCGGAGCCGCTCGGGATCGAGGTCGTGGTCGGCGACCCCGACGAGTTCGACCCGTCGGCCGTCGACGGATGCTTCGGTGTGTTCGTGCAGTTCCCGGGCAGTAGCGGCCGGCTCCGCGACCTCCGTCCGTTGATCGAGCGTGCGCACGCGAGTGGTGTGCTCGTCTGTGTCGCGGCCGACCTGCTCGCGCTCGCGCTCGTCACTCCGCCCGGCGAGATGGGAGCCGACGCGGTTGTGGGCACGACGCAGCGTTTCGGTGTGCCGCTCGGATTCGGCGGGCCGCACGCGGCGTATCTCGCGGTCCGCGACGACCAGCGGCGCACACTGCCGGGTCGCCTCGTCGGCGTGTCGATCGACGCGAAGGGACGCACCGCGTTCCGGCTCACGCTGCAGACGCGCGAGCAGCACATCCGCCGCGAGAAGGCCACCAGCAACATCTGCACGGCGCAGGTCCTGCTCGCGGTCATCGCGGGTCTGTACGCGGCCTATCACGGCGCCGAAGGTCTCTATGCGATCGCGCGACGCGTGCACCGGCTCACGGCGGGCCTCGCGGGCGCGCTGCGCGGCGGCGGCTTCGAGATCGTGCACGAACATTTCTTCGACACGCTGACCGTTCGCGCGCCGGGGCGCGCCGAAGAGATCCTCGCGGCGGCGGCCGAGCGGCGGATCAACCTGCGCTTCGTCGATGCCGACACGCTCGGCATCTCACTCGACGAGACCACCACTCCCGCGATCGTGCACGCGGTGCTCGCTGCTTTCGGTGTCGACGCCGGGACCGAGCCGGTAGGCGACGACGCGATCCCGGCCGGCCTCGTCCGGATGTCGGGATACCTCACGCACCGGGCGTTCAACTCGCACCGGTCCGAGCACCAGATGCTGCGCTACCTCCGCCGCCTCGCCGACCGCGACCTCGCGCTCGACCGCACGATGATCCCGCTCGGCTCGTGCACGATGAAGCTCAACGCGACGGCCGAGATGGAGCCGATCACATGGCCCGAATTCGGCCGCATGCACCCGTACGCACCGGTCGAGCAGGCGCGCGGTTACCTCCAGTTGTTCGACGACCTCGAGCGCTGGCTCGCGGAGATCACCGGCTACGACGCGGTGTCGTTGCAGCCGAACGCCGGTTCGCAAGGTGAGTACGCGGGCTTGTTGGCGATTCGCAAGTACCACGCGGCGCGCGACGAGTCACGCCGCCAGGTGTGCCTGATCCCCGCGTCCGCGCACGGCACGAACGCGGCCTCGGCTGCGATGGCGGGCATGAAGGTGGTCGTCGTCGCGTGCGACGAGCGCGGGAATGTCGACCTCGACGACCTGAAGGCGAAAGCCGTCGCGCACTCCGACAACCTTGCCGCGCTGATGGTCACCTACCCGTCGACACACGGCGTGTACGAAGAGGAGATCCGCGACATCTGCGCGATCGTGCACGAGCACGGCGGCCAGGTGTACCTCGACGGCGCGAACCTCAACGCGCTCGTCGGCGTCGCCCGGCCGGGCAAGTTCGGCGCCGACGT
>DASYJT010000080.1:0-1804 GCA_035996165.1 Acidimicrobiia bacterium | reverse complement strand
CGTGAGATCTACGAGTACCTGAACGACTACATCATCGGTCAGGAGCAGGCGAAGAAGATCCTCTCCGTCGCCGTCTACAACCACTACAAGCGCGTGCAGGTCGGCGCGTACGGCGACCCCGACGTCGAGCTGCAGAAGTCGAACATCTTGCTGATCGGGCCCACGGGCTGCGGCAAGACGCTCCTCGCGCAGACATTGGCGCGCATGTTGAAGGTGCCGTTCGCGATCGCCGACGCCACCGCGCTCACCGAAGCCGGATACGTCGGCGAAGACGTCGAGAACATCTTGTTGAAGCTGATCCAGTCGGCCGACTACGACGTGAAGAAGGCCGAGACCGGGATCATCTACATCGACGAGATCGACAAGATCGCCCGCAAGGCCGAGAACCCGTCGATCACGCGCGACGTGTCGGGTGAAGGCGTGCAGCAGGCGCTCCTCAAGATCCTCGAAGGCACGACCGCGTCGGTCCCGCCCCAGGGTGGGCGCAAGCACCCCCACCAAGAGTTCATCCAGATCGACACCACCAACATCTTGTTCATCTGCGGTGGTGCGTTCGCCGGTCTCGACCGGATCATCGAGGCGCGCGTCGGCAACCGCGGTATCGGTTTCGGCGCCGACGTCCGCAAGAAGAACGACCTCGAAGAGACGGGCCGTTTCCTCGCCGACGTGCTGCCCGAAGACCTCCTGAAGTTCGGGCTGATCCCCGAGTTCGTCGGTCGGCTTCCTGTCGTCGGCGTGGTGCACAACCTCGACAAGGACGCGCTGATGCGCATCCTCATCGAGCCGAAGAACGCGCTGGTCAAGCAGTACCAGAAGTTCTTCCACTTCGACGACGTCGACCTCGTCTTCGGCGACGACGCGCTCGACGCGATCGCCGACGAGGCGCTCAAGCGGGGCACGGGCGCCCGCGGCCTGCGCGCCATCCTCGAAGAGGTTCTCCTCGAGGTGATGTACGACCTCCCGTCGCGCACCGACGTCGTTCGGTGTGTCGTCGACAAGGAAGTCGTCCTTCGCAAGGTCACGCCGACCCTGGTCACCGAAGACGAGTCCCGCCGCAGCGCGTAGTTGCACGAGTCGCCGTCGTTTCGTCCCGACCTCTACCGCGGCACGGCGGCCGACTACGACGCGTTCCGGTTGCCGTACCCCCGTGCGCTCCTCGACGACCTGTGCCGGCGCGTGGCGCCGAGCGGTTCGGGCCGGTTGCTCGATCTCGCCTGCGGGCCGGGCACGTTGACGTTCGCGCTGAACGATCGCTTCGCCGAGGTGTGGGCCGTCGATCAGGAACCCGGCGCGGTCGAGTTCGCCCGGCACAAGTCCGAGCGGCTCGGGGTGAAGAACGTGCGCTGGATGACGGCGCGCGCCGAAACGGTCGACGCCGGCGAGGCATTCGAGCTCGTCACGATCGGTACCGCGTTCCATCGCCTCGATCGGCGCCAGGTCGCGGGTCGGTCCGCACGGTGGTTGCGAGCGGGGGGACACCTCGCACTGTTGTGGAGTGACACTCCCGTCGCCGGCCCTGCGCCGTGGCAGCAGGTGCTCGCCGAGATCTTTGTCGACTGGTCGCGACGATTGGAGGCGGACGACCGGATCCCGCCCGATCTCCAAACGCATCTCGACGAGCTCCCTCACGCCACTGTGCTGGAGGAGGCCGGGTTCAGCGACGTTCGACGCTACGAGTTCACCGAGGTCCACGACTGGACCGTGGACGCGTTGATCGGGCTCATGTACTCGACCTCGGTGTTGTCGCGCGTCGTTCTCGCCGACCGGGCGGGCGCGTTCGAAGCCGACATGCGACAACGCCTCG
>DASYJT010000079.1:0-4692 GCA_035996165.1 Acidimicrobiia bacterium | reverse complement strand
CCGTACGCGACGAAGCCGCGGTCGCGCAGGCGTCCGATCGCCGACGAGATGTTCACGATCGAGCCCGCGCCACTGGCGAGCAGGTGCGGGGTCGCGGCCTTGCTGAGGACGAAGGCAGTGGTGACGTTGAAGTGGAACGATCGCTCGAAGAAGCCGGGGCTCGTGTCGAGGAAAGGTCGGGGCATCGTGCCGCCCGCGTTGTTCACGACGATGTCGATCCGACCGAATTCCTCGACGGTGCTCGCGACGATCTCCTCGAGCACGGCGTTGTCGTTGACGTCGGCGGGGATGACGAGCGCCTCGCAGCCCGCGGCGCGCACGTCGGCGGCGACCTCGTCGAGCTGTTCCTTCGTGCGCGCGGTGAGCACGATGTTGGCGCCCGCGTCGGCGAACGTGCGGGCGATCCCCGCGCCGATGCCGCGGCCGGCGCCGGTCACGATCGCGACCTTGCCGTCGAGACGGAATGCGTCGAGCGCGCTCATGCCAGGTACCGGGAGATTGCGTCGACGACTGCGACCGGCTTGTCGCCGCCCTCGCGCTCCATCGTCAGACGCACCGTTGCCTGGACCCCGCCCGGCACTTCCGTCGCGGCCAGCAGCTCGCCGCGGGCGTGCACCCTGGAGTTGACCGGAACCGGCGCCGGGAAACGCACCTTGTCGACGCCGTAGTTGATCCCCATCGAGATGTTGCTGACGTGCACGAGTTGCGACAGGAAGTGCGCGGCGAGCGACATGGTGAGGTAGCCGTGCGCGATCGGCGTGCCGAACGGCCCGGCCTTGGCGCGCTCGGTGTCGACGTGGATCCACTGGTTGTCGAGCGTCGCCTCGGCGAACTTGTCGATCTGGTCCTGAGTGATGGTCACCCAGTCGGTCACGCCGAGCTCGGTGCCGACGGCGCCGAGCAGGTCCTGGGGAGAAGCAAAGTTCGTGGTCATGGCCGTGACGCTATAAGGCACAGCACCGCCGATGTCGATGCGAGGCCGGACGGGTCGGGCCCCGAAGACACGTTCCCGGCACACCCTTCACCTACGGTTGGCCGCATGGCCCGATCATCCGGTGGCGACTACTCCGCCGAGCACATCCAGGTACTCGAGGGCCTCGATCCGGTGCGCAAGCGCCCCGGTATGTACATCGGATCAACGGGTCCGACCGGCCTCCATCACCTCGTCTGGGAGGTCGTCGACAACGCCGTCGACGAGGCGATGGCGGGCGTGTGCACGCGTATCGACGTGTCGCTGCTGGCCGACGGCGGCGTCCGCGTCACCGACAACGGCCGCGGCATCCCCGTCGACGAGCACCCGCAGTACAAAGGGAAATCGGCGGCCGAGATCGTGATGACCACGCTGCACGCGGGCGGGAAGTTCGGCGGCGGCGGCTACAAGGTGTCGGGCGGGCTGCACGGCGTCGGCGTCTCGGTGGTGAACGCGCTCTCGAAGCGGGTGGTGCTCGAGGTCGATCGGGGCGGAAAGACCTACCGCCAGGAGTACGCGGCCGAACAGTCGGGGCGTGCCGCGGTGAAGCCGGGCGTGCCGCAAGGGAAGCTGAAGGCGGTCGCGCAGTCGAAGCGCGGGCACACCGGCACGAGCATCACGTTCTGGCCCGACCCCGACGTGTTCGAGGAGATCGAGTTCCGCTACGTGACCATCGCCGAGCGGTTGCAGGTGATGGCGTTCCTCAATCGCGGGCTCACGATCGCGTTGCACGACGAACGTCCCGGGAACAAGCAGTCGGAGTCGTTCGCGTTCGACGGCGGGATCGTTGATTTCGTCCGGCATCTCAACCAGTCGAAGGAGCCGTTGTTCAAAGACGTCGGCTACTTCGGCGACAAGGGCGCCGAGGGCGAGGTCGAGGTCGCGTGGCAGTGGAACACCGGGTACCACGAGGGCCTGCACTCGTTCGCGAACGGCATCTCGACCACTGAGGGCGGGATGCACGTCGAAGGCTTCCGGCGGGCGCTGACCCAGGCGGTCAATCGCTACGCCAAGGATCGCAACCTCTTGAAGGGCAAAGACGCCGCGTTTCAGGGCGACGACGTGCGGGAGGGGCTCACCGCGATCGTGTCGGTGCGCCTCGGCGACCCCCAGTTCGAGGGTCAGACCAAGGGGAAGCTCGGCAACACCGAGATCCGTTCACTCGTCGAGCGGGCTACGAACACCCACCTCACGCGTTGGCTCGAGGAGCACCCGAACCCGGCCAAGGCCATCGTCGCCAAGGCGTCGAGCGCGGCCCGGGCGCGCTCGGCGGCGAAGTCGGCACGCGATCTCACCCGGCGCAAGACCGCGCTCGACGGCGTGGGCATGCCCGACAAGCTCGCCGACTGCGCGTCGCGCGACCGCGAGGGCGCCGAGCTGTTCCTCGTCGAGGGCGACTCGGCCGGCGGTTCCGCGCGCGACGCCCGCGATCCGAAGACCCAGGCGATCCTGCCGTTGCGGGGCAAGGTGCTCAACGTCGAGCGGGCATCGATGGACAAGGTCGTCGCCAACGCGGAGATCCAGTCGTTGACCGCGGCGATCGGCGGCGGCATCGGCGCCGACTTCGACGTGGCGAAGGTGCGGTACGGCCGTGTGATCATCCTCGCCGACGCCGATGTCGACGGTGGCCACATCCGCACGTTGCTGATCACCTTCTTCTACCGCCAGATGACACCCCTGGTGGAGCACGGCCGCCTCTTTGTTGCGCAGCCGCCGCTGTACTCGGTCGAGATCGGTGGCGAGAAGCAGTACATCGCCGACGACTCGGCACGGCTCCGGCTCACCGAGCAGCATCCCAATCGCCAACTCGCCTTCGCCCGGTTCAAGGGTCTCGGTGAGATGGACCCGCACGAGCTGCGCGAAACGTGCATGGATCCCGCGACGCGCCATCTCGTGCAGATCGACGTCGACCAGGCCACCATCGCCGACGACGTGTTGTCCGTGCTGATGGGCGACGACGTCGAGGCGCGCCGCAACTGGATCCAGCGCAACGCCAAAGACGCCCGCTTCCTCGACGTGTAGGGAGATATTCCATGGCCCGTCGCAAGGCGACCAACCAGATGACGCTCGCGCCGCCTTCGGACATCCCGACGCGCACGCTGCAAGAAGAGGTCGAGGGCGCGTTCCTCGAGTACGCGATGAGCGTCATCGTGCAACGCGCGCTTCCCGACGTGTGCGACGGGCTGAAGCCCGTCCACCGCCGGATTCTCTGGGCGATGCACGACGCCAACCTCCGGCCCGATCGCCCGTTCGTCAAGTGCGCGCGCGTGGTCGGCGAGGTCATGGCCAACTACCACCCGCACGGCGACACCGCGATCTACGACGCGCTGGTGCGCATGGGTCAGACCTTCTCGCTCACCGCGCCGCTCATCGACAAGCACGGCAACTTCGGTTCGCCCTCCGACCCGCCCGCGGCATCGCGCTACACGGAATGCCGGTTGTCGCCCCTGGCGATGGAACTGCTCGCAGGGATCGACGAGGGAACGGTCGACTTCGAGCCGAACTACGACGGCTCGCGCACCGAGCCCACCGTGCTTCCGGCGCGCTTCCCGAATCTCTTGGTGAACGGCGCGCAGGGCATCGCGGTGGGCATGGCCACGAATATCCCGCCGCACAACCTCGCCGAGGTGTGTAACGCGGCGCTGAAGCTCATCGACAAGCCCGATGCCACGCTCTCCGACTTGATGCGGATCGTGAAGGGACCCGATTTCCCGACCGGCGGCCTCATCATGGGCGACGACGGGATCAAGGACGCGTTCCGAACCGGGCGGGGCACCGTGCGCGTGCGCGCGGTCCACCAGATCGAAGACCTCCCACGCCGCGGCGGGCAGGCGATCGTGCTCACCGAGGTGCCGTTCCAGACGAGCGTCGACGCGATCTCGGGCAAGCTCACCGAGCTGGTGCTCTCGGGGAAGATCGACGGCGTTCGCGACATCCGCAACGAGTCCGGCCAGGGCAAGACCCGTCTCGTGATCGAGCTCCGGCCCGACACGAATCCGCAGATCGTGCTGAACAACCTCTTCAAGCACACCGCCGCGCAGAGCACGTTCCCGGTGAACATGGTGGCGCTCGTCGACGACGTGCCCCGGACGGTCACGCTCCAGGAGGCGTTGCAGCACTGGCTCGACCATCAGGTCGTGGTGCTGACCCGGCGAAGCCAGTTCCGCCTGCAGAAGGCGCAGGATCGTCTCCACATTGTCGAGGGCCTCGTGAAGGCGCTCGACATGATCGACGCGATCGTGAAGGCGATCCGGGCGTCGAAGGACCGGGGCGCGGCTCGGCTCGCGTTGATGGCGAAGCCGTTCGACTTCTCCGAGATCCAGGCGAACCACATCCTCGACATGCCGCTCGGCCGGCTCACCCAGCTCGGCCGCGAGGAGCTCGACAAGGAACGCAAGGAGCTCGAGGCGTTGGTCAAGGAACTGCGAGCGATCCTGGCGAAGAAGGACGTGCTGATGAGCGTGATCCGCGAGGAGCTGGTCACGATCCGCGACGCGCACAAGGCGCCGCGCCGCACGCAGATCATCAGTGACGACGCCGGGACACTCGATGTCGTAGCGCTCATCGAGGACGAGCCGTACGTGGTGACGGTGACGGCACGGGGCTACGTGCGCGCGGTACCCGAGCGCACGCGCAAGTCGCTGGTCGCGAATCCCGGTGAGCGCGACGCCGTCGCGCAGGCGATCGACACGACCGCGCTCGCCGGAGTCCTCTTCTTCACC
>DASYJT010000078.1:0-26049 GCA_035996165.1 Acidimicrobiia bacterium | reverse complement strand
CACCTCGGCGCGGTGGAGGTCACGACCTCCACGGTGGCCTACCAGCGGCGCCGCATCGGCAGCGGCGAAGTCCTCGACACGGTGGACCTCGACCTCCCGCCCCGGACCCTGTCCACCCGGGCCGGCTGGTACACGGTGCCGGTCGAGGTCGTGCTGGCGGCCGGGCTCGACACCGTCTCGGTGCTGTCCGCCGCCCACGCCGCCGAGCACTCCCTCATCGGAATGCTGCCGCTGTTCGCCATCTGCGACCGCTGGGACGTCGGCGGCGTGTCGATGGCAATGCATCCCCAGACCGGACAGCCGACGATCTTCGTGTACGACGGCTATCCGGGCGGCGCAGGCATCGCCGACCTCGCCTTCGAAGCCGCCGACCGTCACGCGCGCGCGACACTCGATCTCATCGCCGCGTGCTCCTGCGACGACGGTTGTCCGTCGTGCGTGCAGTCGCCGAAGTGCGGCAACTGGAACGAGTATCTCGACAAGCGGGCCGCGGTTGCCCTGCTCGGAGTGATGACGCGCCAGAGTCAGGAATTGTCGCCCGGAGTGTCGGGCTGCGCGTAGTCCGCGAGGAAGCCGAAGCCGGGCGGCTCGACCTCCTGACCGGATTCCTCCGCGTCCATCCAGTCGCGGAACCGTAGGCGCTGGCGATCCAGGTCCCGGAGCCGTTCCATCACGGCCGCGTTCGGATCGACCACCGGTTCTTGCGCGATCGGTGCTTGCGCCATCGGCTCTTGCGCGATCGGTTCCTCGACGACCGGTTCCGGACGCGACGAGGCGCCCGGCGTCACGGACGCCGAGCGTACGAATTGGAATGCTTCTGCGACGGGCGGCACCGGGTCGACCGGCGGCGCCGGGCCGGCGCGCGCCGATTGCAGTTCGTCGGTATCGGTTCGACCGAACGGACTCGGCGCGGCCGCGATGATCGGCGCTTCGTTGTCCGGGCTCCGAGCCCGGGCGCTCTCGCCCGCGATGCCCAGGCTGTCGCGATGCGTCGCGACCAGTTCGACGATCACCTCCGTCAGTCGCACCATCTGCCGGGCGAGGTCGATGGATTCGTCGCTCGGGGCCGCGGCCCAGCCCGGGGGCCCGACGCTCCGTCCCGCCACCGGGACCCACTCCCGCCGGCGACTCGACGCCCGCATCTCGAACACGAACCACAGCGCCGCTCCGAGCAGCGCCAGGATCGCGAGGATCGTGACGATCGGCTGCTTCCACCACGGCGTCGCGGCCGAGGCGATGGCCGTGCTCGTCGTGGTGGGATTCGCCGCGGTCACACCAACGCTGGTGGGTGTTGCGGAAGTTGGTGGCGACAGATCGGTCGGCGCGCCTCCGAGCCGCGACGACCACGACGCCACATTGCCTCCGCCGTATTCGAGATCGACTGCGATGTCGCTCGCGGCGCCAACGGGTGGGGCGTCCCATCCGATGTCGACCGTCGTATCGCGACTCGCCTCCAGGTTGGCGTGGAACGGAAGCGTCTGCGGCTTGTCGCCTGCGACGCGCACGTGCCCGCTGACCTGAGCGCCCTGAGCCCCGAAGTTGCGCAACACCACCGCGAGCTGGTGGCGAGAGCCCTGATCGACGCGGTGAACATCGGCGATCGCGATCTGCGCGGTCGGCGTGCCGCGCACGGCAATCGAAACCGGGAAGGTCTGGTTCGCAGTCCCGGCGACCGGGCTGCCGTCGGCCGCGGCGACCGCGCTCTCGACGTTCGCGTTGACGTGGGCGAGCGCCGACGCCGGCTGCGTGTCGTGCGGTACCGCGATCGTCATCGGCACAGTGGTCGCGGCGTGCGGATCGAGCTGGATCGCGTCGTCGCCGAACGTCAGCCACGACGCGGCCGCGGTCCCGAGGTTTCCGGTCGCGTCGGTCGCGGTGAGCTTGATGGTGAGACGCAGGTTCGCGGTGTGGTTCGAGACGACGAGGTCGTGTTCTTCGGACGCGCCGGGATCGAGCGTCACCGCGAGACCGGAGCCGCTGACCTGCGAGAGCGAGAGCCCGATCGCGTCAGCGGGAACCGCAGCAGATGTCGTTCCGGGCGCGGGCGCGGTCGGTTCGGCGGCGACGGGTCGCGCCGCGAGAACGAACACAGATGTGGCGCCCACGAGGAGCGCGATCAGTCGCCTCATGTCCGGTGTCCAGGGCGGCGGCGCTCGGAGCGCCGACCACCGAGGTCTCATCGGTCAAACAGACCGATAGTTGACGGGGCCGGAACCCCGGCTGCGCCGCCTCATCACGACCGCGGCGCCCGCCAGGACCACGAAGAGCGCGCCCGCCACGATCAGGAGCAGGGCGATACCGGAACTGTGCCCGCGGACGGTCACGTTCCGTAGCGAGCTCTCGAGTTGGCTCTGGGCGGCGCCCGCGATCACGACGGTGCCGCTCCACGTCGATCGGCGCCCACCCTCGTAGGTCAGGTCGACCTCGACGTGGTGCGAGCCGGGCACGACCGTCTTCGTCCACTGCATCGGATACACGATGGCGCTCTGCGAAACGAAGGTGTCGATCTTGAACGAGACGTCGGTACCGGTGTCGGCGACCCGGACCACGCCGGTGCCGTGCCCGAACGCATTTCCGGTGTTGGCCATGTGGATGCCGAGCTCGACGCCGTCCGGGGTCGCCTTCGGTACCGCGCCGCTGACCTGGAGGTTGGGCGCACGCGGGCCCGGGACGTCGATCTCGACCGCGATGCCGCGCTGGAAGCGGACGTCCATCGAGAAGCCGGCCTTGCCCGGGGGCGGCTGGTTCGCCTTGGTGTCGGCGGGCGCGAGCGGCACGGATGCACTCATCGCCGCGAGGTACTGACCGGGCTTGGCGGTCAGCGGCACGTGAACCGTGAACGGCAAGTCGCGCGCCTGCTTCGGCGCGAGGGTGACCTGAGGGCTCGAGACGACGAGCCAGCGCGAGGTGAGCGCTTTCGCGCTCCCCGGTCGGGCGAGCTGCACGCCGGTGAGATCGCCGGTCGTGGCGTCGACCGCCTCGATCACCACCGTGATCGGGTGGTCGTTGGAGTTCACCACCCGGAAGTTCTGGGTGATCGTGGCGCCGGGGTTGGCGTTCAGGAGATAGAAGTTCCCCTTCGGCGAAATCTGTGAGCCGGGCGGAACCGTCGCCGCCACCACGTCGCCGAACTTGCCGGCGCCGGCCGGTGCCAGGGCACCCACCGACGCGATGAAGGCGGTCGCCATGAAGACGACCGCACGCCGAGCCCGCCGCATCCCGATGCCTCCCGGGTATTTCCTTCCGAATAGGCGGAGGCGCCGGCCCAGGCTCAGCCCGGACCGGCGCTCCTAGCCAGACCTAATCGGCAATCACGGACCGTTCACGATGGCAATCGTGGCGGTAGTCGTGTACGCACCGGCGATCGAGTTGGCCGGGACGACCAGCTTCAGGATCTGGGGCGACACGAGGTACGTGCCCATGCCGGCCACGTTGGTGGCACCGTCGGGACCGAGGGGCGCACCGCCGTTGTGAGCGACGTCCGCCGGGTCGGCGTGAACGATCGTCTTGGCCGAAGTGAAGTCGACGATCGGGCTGGCCCATACGCCACCCATCGCCGAGTCGGCGTTCGCCGCCGCGACGACCGCGTCGTTCATCTGGGCACCTGACGCGTCGACCACGTTCGCCGGCGTGGAACCGTCGGCAAAGTTGGGAACGAGCAGCGTCACGTGCCAGCCCGCACCGGTACCCGAGTCGTCGATGATCGTGAACGGATCGATCACCGCGCTCGTGAGTTGGGGCGTGCCGTTCATGGTGACGTTGTTGAAGTTTCCAACCGTCGGGTACACCGTGCCGGTGGCCACGGCGGTATCGAATCGGGGCCCGACACCGGCGTTGATCGTGAAGCCCGGGTTGCTGTTGTTGCTGTACTGGGTAGCGGAGGCCGAGCCCACGCTGACCGCTGAGAGGAGCGCCGCCGCCGCCGCAGCTGCGAAGAGCTTTTGCTTCATGGACATGGTTTTGTTCCTTGGGTCGCAGCTCGGCCTCCGTGCCGGGCGTTGGGGCTGAGATCGGCCCTCTTTCGCGACCCCTTGAGCAGAACGTGTGCTCGATGAGCAGGACGTGGCGGAAATCACCACTGTGACCCGTGTTGTTGCTGGGGTCGCGTGCGATTCGTGAGATCACATTGTTCTCGCCGGTGACCGCCCGAAATTTCGGTCTTCGCGCGCTTGCGATCGTTTGGCGAAGGTTCCCGAGTCACGACGCGCCCGCGGACGCGTCCGCGGACGCGTCGACGTCGGCGCGCGCCCGCGCGTGTGCGTCTCCGATCACGATCGTGACGGCCGCCGAGGTCGCGTCGCAGTGACAGGTCAGCAAACGGGCACCGTTTGCCGACGCCGTTTGCTTCGCGATCGCGCAGGCCTCGGGCGCAGGCTGACCGAGCGCGAGTCGGCCCGCCGCCGCCAGCGCGGACGCGTCGGCGGCGTTGTTCGCCCGCGCCTTCTCCGCCGCGGAGCTCCCGAGCCGAGCCACCGCGGTGCTCAACATCATTGCAACCACGATCACGGCGGCCACCAGCACGCTCACGTTGCCCCGCGAGTCGCTCACGGGTGCTCCACCGTCATGACCGAGCGCCCGTGCAACGTGAGATCAGGAAGGAAGACCCCGACGAGCGGGAGGTTCGTATGGGAGACGAAGGAGATCGCGACCTCGACCGGCTCACCGACCCGCCCACGGTGGACGATCTCTACGTCCGCGCCGGGAAGGGTTCGCCGGGCCGCGGCCACAACCTGCGCCGGATCGTGCACGAGCGACGCCGTGCGCGCCGCGTCCCTCGCCGCATGCGTGACGAGGATCTCGTCGCGTGCCACGAGCGCGACCTGGAACAGGAGCACCAACAGCGCAAACGCGATCGGGAGCACGAGGGCCAGCTCGACCGTCGCCTGCCCGTGGTCGGGACGCGCGCGTGAGCGCGCGTCCCGACCAGCCGCGAAGGGCAGGTTCATCAGATGTGCAGAAGGCCGTGCACGACGGTGTCGAACAGCCCTCCGATGAGGTTCGTATTCTTCGCCCACGTCAAGACGAGCCCGGCGATTGCCGCCGCCGAGATCATGACGAGCGCGTACTCGGCGGTGCTCTGCCCGTACTCGGAACGCTCGGCTCGGCGCAGCAACGAGAACACGGCGTTGGACAACAATTGCAACACGTTCGACCTCCCAGGTCGACGAACGCACGCGATGCGCGCGGCAGTGGATGCGGGGAAACAGGGGCCGTTCAGCGGCTGATCCCGGCGACGACCGCCGGTACGACCGTGAGCAGCGCAAAGGCGGGCAGGATGCAGCCCACGAGCGGGAAACAGAGCCGGACCGGCACCGTGCGCGCCCGCGCTTCGGCACGCCGGCGCAGATCGGCGCGCAATTCCGAGGCGAGGCGGGCGAGGGCCGGCGCGGCCGGCGATCCGAGGCGGGCACTCGTGCGCAGCGATTCCGCGAGCCCACGGGTGGCCGGCACCCGAAGACTCATCTCGCGCAGGGCATCGTCGAATGATCGGCCCATCGCGCACGCGTGAACGGCCACCTCCAGCTCACGCGCGACGAGCGGCGGTGACCACTTCGCGGCGAGCTCGACCGCGAGGTACGGCGTATGACCGGCGCCGATGCCGACGCCTACGAGGTCGACGGCGACGGCGACTTGGTTCGCGAGGTCGTCGTCGAGACGCCGGCGGCGGCGCGAGCGGGCCGGCGCACGCAGCACGCGGCCGACGGTACGAACCGGGGGGAACGCTCCGACCCGCGCCGATCCGACCCGCAGGCGCGAGCCGAGCCGTCCCCGCCGGCGGCGTCGAGACGTGAGCCCTCGGAGGCGGTCGGCCGCGGCGAACCGCCGCGCCAATCCGGCGAAGGGCACGACGACCACAGCTCCCCACGCGACGACGAGGAACGCGATCATGCCCCGCTTCCCGTCCGGACGATGCTGCGCATCCACCAGCCGCCGAGCGCCTCGAGTCCGAGCCCGACCACGAGGCACGCGCGGCCGAACAGCGTGCCGGTGAGGATGTGCAGTGCGTGCGGATCGACGAACGCGGACCACGCGATGTACGCGACCGGTGCACCGCCTACTACGAACGCCGACATCCGAGCCTGCGACGACAGAGCGCGCGCCTCCGCGGCGACTCCAAGGCGGTCGCGCAGCGACGTGGCCAAACCGTCGAGCGCGTCCGCCGACCGCCCTCCGGCCGTCGAGCACATGGCGAGCGCGCCCGCGGACGCGTCGACACCCGCAACCGCGCGCTCGTGCGACCACGCGCCGAGCGCCTGGGTCAGCGATGCTCCGAGACGGACACGCGTATCGACCCGCGCCATGTCGGAAGCCAACGGCCCGTCGCTGCGGACGACCCCGGCGATCGCGGTGGCGACCGTGCCCCCGGACCGCAATTCGGACGCCACCCGTTCGAGCGTCTCGGGAACCGCGGAGGCGATCCGTCGCGCCAAGCGGTCGTGCATCATGAGCACGGTCACCGGAACCGCGATCGCGACCACGACGACGAACCCGAGGGCCACCGCCGGCCCGGCGAACCCGATCCCGACGACCCCGGCCACCAGGACCGCCCACATCCAGGTCGAGAGTGCCCGCTCGGGCGAGACCTCGAGCGCGGCGGCCGCGAGCGCCTGCTCGACGCGCCGGTAGAGCCAGTCGGGAACGCGACGACTTGCACGCGAGTCGACTCGCAACCGATCGGCAACGGCGAACCGACGAGCGCGCCCGGCGAAGAACAGCGCGAACCCACACCCGATCACACCCACGATCACGACGCGCATGCGGCCCATTCCTGCGCGATGTCGACTTCGGGGCGCCGGGCGATCCGCCGGGGCGAGTCGCACTCGATGAGCCGTCCGTCGACCCGGGTGAGCAGTCGCCGCGTCCGCGCGCCGCGACCCGGGCCGAGCTCGGAGACGTCGACGATCACGCGCCGGCCGTCGCGCCCGCGCCGGACCTGCACGATCGCGTCGACCGCCGCCATCAACTGCTGACGAACGGCGGGCAACGGCAACGGGACGTCGGCTCCCAGCGCGAGCGTCTCGATGCGGGCGAGCGCGTCGTCGGCGCTGTTCGCGTGCACGGTGGAGAGCGAACCGTCGTGCCCGGTATTGCACGCTTGCAGCATGTCGAGCGCCTCACCGCCCCTCACCTCGCCCACGACGATGCGGTCCGGACGCATCCGCAGCGCGCTACGTACGAGGTCGCGGACACTGACGCCGCCGATTCCCTCCGCATTCGCGGGGCGGGCTTCGAGCCGCACGACATGAGGCTGCTCGAGGCGCAGCTCCGCCGTCTCCTCGATGGTCACGATCCGCTCGGTGGGGTCGATCGAACGCGCGAGCGCATTGCAACACGTGGTCTTGCCCGAGCTCGTGGCGCCCGACACGACGAGGTTCCAGCCCGCGCGCACCATCGCGTCGAACCGAGCGACGACGTCGTCGGTCACCCCGAAGTCGGCGAGCGGCACCGCCCGCGCGCCGAACCGCCGGATGGAAACACAAGGACCGTCGGGGGCCAGGGGCGGCAGCACGGCGTGCAGGCGCGAGCCGTCGGCGAGTCGGGCGTCGACCATCGGCGACGAGCGATCGAGGCGCAGGCCGAGCGGAGCGATCACCCGCTCGACGACCCGCACGATCGTCGCCGCATCGATCTCGCACGCCACGGCCGCGATCCGACCGGCGCGCTCGACGAACACCCGGTTCGGACCGTTGACCATGATCTCGGTGATCGACGGATCGGCGAGGAGCGGCTCCAGCGGCCCGAGGCCGCCGACATCGTCGACCAGTTCGTCGAGCACGACGTCGGCCGTTGCCGCCGCGAGCAGCGGTGCCTCCTCCCGCAGCATGCGAGCGAGGCGCGCCCGCAGTTCCGGACGCGCCAACAGCGCCGGATCGAACGGCGCGTCGAGCAGCCGCCGGTGCAACGTCGCGCGCAGGATCGTGTCGCGCGGAGCTTCCTGCAGTGACCGGCTCATGCGGCCTGCTCGTCGTCGAAGCAGCCGACCTGCAGCAACGCGTGGTGGAGCGGTCGGCCCAGGCTGTCGGGCAATCGCGTGGGCAACACGCCCGCGTCGACCGCGCGGGCAATGGCCGTGCGCGCCGGGATCGTCGCGAGGACCGGGATCCCCAGGACGTCTTCGACATCGGGCGCGCCGAGCGAACGACCGTGCTCGTCGATCAGGACCACACCGATCGCCTCGGTGATCGCGGGATGGCGCACGGCCTGGCGCAGCGCGAGATAACAACCGCGCACCACCACGACGCCCGTTCCGGCCACCTCCGAGAACGCGCGCGTCGCGGGGTCGTCGAGGCGTCCGAGGTCGCAGACTCCGGGGCGCGGATCGGCCTCGAGCGCGACCGCGAGCGCCGCGCCCGCTTCCGGCACTGCCGGCGGACCAGACGCGTCGCCCGCGGGCAGGAGCGCGAGCCGCGGGGCGACGTCGACTGCGAGATGCTCCAGCGCGTCGGTAGGCGCGCCCGGTCCGGCGCGCATCCAGTCGAGCAGGCCCGGCACGGGATCGTGCGCGAGCCCGAGCACCGCGGGTTGATCACCCGCGAGGTCGACGATGCGCGCGTCGGTCTCGCGTGCGAGAACGAGCGCGGCTGCCGCCGCGACAACCGAAGTGCCGGAGCCGCCCTTCGGCGACCAGAAGCACACGAGCATGGAATTCTCCCCACGTCGGGGCGCACCGCGCGGTCAGCACGGCGCGCGACTCTCGAGCGAGGAAGTCGAGGGAGAAGCGGAGCGCACGTTATGTGCGCACCGCCAGAACGTCAAGAGTGCGCGACGTAAGCTTCGCGATCGTGGAGGCTGCGTTCTTCGATCTCGACAAGACCGTGATCGCGACGAGCTCGGTCATGGCATTGGGCGGCACGTTCTACCGCGACGGCCTGATATCGAAGCGCACGATCGTGCGCGGCCTGTACGCGCAGGTGGTGTATCTGCTCGTCGGCGCCGACGACAACAAGATGGAACGCATGCGCGAGGCGATGCTCGTGTTGACCAAGGGTTGGGATCAGCAACACGTCAAGGAGCTCGTGCGGGAAACGCTCGACGTCGTGCTCACGCCCATCATCTATGCCGAAGCGCTCGAGCTGATCGAAGAACACCGCAAGGCCGGCCGCAAGACCGTGATCGTGTCGTCGTCTCCCGCGGAGACGGTCGAGCCGATCGGCGACTACCTCGGCGTCGACGACGTCATCGCGACGCGCGCCCGGCTCGACGATCAGGGCCGCTACACGGGTGAGCTCGAGTTCTACGCGTACGCGGCGCACAAGGCCGACGCGATCCGCGAGATGGCAGTTGCCGAGTCACTCGACCTCGCGGCGTCGTACGCGTACTCCGACTCGATCACCGACCTGCCCATGCTCGAGCTCGTCGGGAATCCCGTCGCCGTCAATCCCGACCGAGAGCTGGCGCGCGTCGCGCGCGAGCGCGAATGGGACGTCCGCTACTTCCAACGGCCCGTGCGCCTGCGAGACCGCGTTCCGGTTCCTCCCAAGGGCCCGACGCTTGCCGCGGGCGGAGTAGCCATCGCAGGGGGAACGGCGCTCGGCGTGTACCTGTGGCTCCGTAAGCGCGCGTCGCCCGGGTAGGAATTCCGGGCGCGAAAAAGGGCGTGTGCGAGGAGGTCTTTCGACACCTCACACACGCCCGAGTGCTCAGGCCCGGGTGCTCAGGCTTCGCGAACCTTCTTGGCGATGACCGCACCGAGCGCGACGAGCACGAGGAGCAACAGAACCTTCTTCATGGTGTACCTCCTGCTGGCGACTGTGCGGCGACCTTAGCGGGCGCGCATGCGCGTTGCACCGGGCGAACTCAGGCCCTGCCGGTCGGTCGGAGGCTGGGCGGGTGGATGGTGCACCCGACCGACCGGCAAGGTCCCGATCAGTTGCCTTGGTGCGAGTCGCTACCGCCGTCGTGACCCTGGGAACCGGAGTCGCGGCTCCCCGACTTGGCGCTGTCGTTCCCCGAGTGGTGGAGATCGTCGCCCTGGCCTTGGTCGTCGTGCTGGTCGTTGTTGTCACCGTCGACTTCGTCGGCCTCGTTGGCTTCGTTGTCGCCGTCGGTCTCGTCGTCATCGCCCTTGACGACCGTCGTCGTGGTGTTCCCGACGGTCGTAGTCGTCTCGGGGATCGTGGTCGTCACGTCCGGCATCGTCGTCGTCGTGTCTCCGACGATTGTCGTAGTGGTCGCCGTATCCACCGTGGTCGACGTGTCGAGGACGCGAATCGGAGCCTGGCGCTTGGAGAGCACCTTCACGTGCTTCACGTGCTTGGCGGATCGGACGTGGGCCTTCGCCACCGAAGCCGCCGGCGCGGCGTGCGATCCGCCGGCGCTTGCGGCCGCCGCGATCCCGCCCACACCGAGCACGGCCGCAAAACCTGCGGCGGCGGTCACGATGATTCTTCGGGTTCCTCGCATAGTGGGCTCCTACCGTTGAGGGACGCGTCTCGTCCGGGCGAGCGAGACGATCAGGGTGAACACTCCGCGAGAGGGGTCCGGGGTTTGGCGACTCCCGGCGAAGACGCCGAAAATTTCGTCGAAAACCCCAGAACCTAGGATTCGTCTATCTGAACGGTCGGATGACCGTTGTCAACCTGTACGAGGATCCGCCACTCTGTGTGGTCACTTTGGAACCGGACCTCGACTTCCTGCGACTCGTTCTTCCTCACGTCCGGCTGGAAACCACTGGCAGGAGCGGTCGAGACGAGGCTGAGGTTCCCGTCGGTGAACCTGACCCTGATGCTGCCGCCATCCGACCGGTAGGTGCGCACACCGTTGTCGGAGTTGGGGACTGTGGTGCCCGTCGAACCCCCGTCGCCGCCCTGACCGCCGTGACTACCGCCGTTGCCGGCGCCCGAACCACCGCCGTCGCCGGG
The DNA here is from genome assembly GCA_035996165.1 of Acidimicrobiia bacterium. Lineage (GTDB taxonomy): Bacteria > Actinomycetota > Acidimicrobiia > IMCC26256 > PALSA-610 > PALSA-610. Next base: position 15,187 of record DASYJT010000078.1, on the reverse strand, counting down.
CTGGTTGGTACCGGGGGTCGTTCCGGGGGCCGTGGTGGGAGTCGGCGGGCGGGGCGAGAAGCCGTGTGCGGGATCGGTCGGTCCCGAGGCCGGGGTCGACGTGGGTGTCGGCGAGCCGACCGGCGCGGCCGTGGTCGTGGTCGTGCTCCGTACGGTCGAGGTCGACGTGGAGACCGCGGGCCGATGCCGCGCGCGCTCCCGGGTCGTCGGCGGCGACGACACCCGCACGTTGGTGCGCTGCGAACTGGGGGCGGCCAGGGTCGCGACGGAACCAACGACCAGGAGGGCTGCGATCACGCCGCCCGCCTTGGCGACCCGCGCCCGGCGGCGCGCCCGCCGAAACCGCGGCCGCAGGCTCGCGAGCGTCTCGTCGGCGCCTTCGACTTCGGGCGCGAGCGCCGACAAGCCGCTCGTCAGCGCGCGGTCGAGGTCGTCGAACTCGTCGGTGCTCATGACTGCGGTTCCAGGGCCTCGCGCAGCGTCGTGCGGGCGGCGTGCAGGTGGTACTTCACCGCGCCGTCGCTCAGGCCCATCGCCTGGGCAACGTCGCTGACGCTGAGGTCGTCGACGTAGAACAGCGCGGCCGCGATGCGCTGTTGCTGGGGAAGCTGCGCGAGCAGCGCCGCGAGCTCACTGGGGTCCTGGGGCGGCCGGGCGACGGCCGGGGTCTCGGTGTTCAGGCGGGAGTATGCGCGCCCGCCGCGCTCGAGCTTGCGGAAGTGGTCACGCATCCGATTGACGGCGACGTGGCGGATCCAGCCGACCGGGTCGTCGAGCCGCGAGACCCGGCGCCACCGGACGTACGCGCGCATGAATGCGTCCTGGACGCAATCGGCCGCGACCTCCCGATCACCGGCCGCCACCGCGAGCGAACGCACCATTGGTCCGAAACACCGCCTGAACGTGTCGTCGAAATCCAAGGAGCGGTCCGGAGCCGCTTCCTCGCCTTCCTCCATGTCGCACCTAACACGCTCGGCGGCCTTCCGCGGTTTGGTCGGCCGGTCGAACGCTCCATAGGAGCAGAAATTCGGCGCGATCGGGCTGCGACCCGAAATGACGCCCGTCGGTCAGGTCGCGACTCAGCCGGGCGGGCGGCGGGGTCAGTGCGCGGCGAGCGGTCGGCGAGACCGGAGCGCGGCGGTCAGCGCTCGCACGACCCTCTCCGCGTCGGCGGAATCGAGGTTGTTGTGAAACGGCAGCCGCAACAGCCGGCCGCTGATGTCGTCGGTGACGGGGCATTCCGTCGCCCGGGCCCGGAACCGCTCGCCCCCGGGCGCGCTGTGCAGCGGCACGTAGTGGAACGTGGGGTTGACGCCCTGGTCGCGCATCGCCTGCAGCGCGTGATCGCGCAGCTCGCGATTGGGCATGAGGACGTAATACATGTGGTACGCCTGGCCCCGGTCGGTGGGCACGATCGGCAACCGGATCCCGTGTGTCTCCGCGAGCGGCTCGAGCATCTGCTGGTAGCGGTCGAACACCACGCGCCGCTTTGCCAGGATCGTCTCCCGGCACTCGAGTTGGCCGTAGAGAAACGCCGCGAGCACGTCGCTCATGCCGAACGACGATCCCGTGTCCTGCCACGAGTACTTGTCGACCTCGCCGAGCATGAACGCGCGCCGGTTCGTGCCCTTGTCGTAGAGCACGTGCGCGCGATCGATGTCGCGGTCGTCGTTCAAGATGAGGGCGCCACCCTCTCCGCAGATGAAGTTCTTCGTCTCGTGGAAGCTCAAGGTCGCGAATCGACCCAACGTGCCGAGCGGCTGGTCGCGATAGCTGCCGAACAAACCGTGCGCGTTGTCTTCGATGATCTCGGCCGACGTGCCCTCGAGCGCACGACTGATGCCGGCCATGTCGCATCCGATCCCCGCGTAATGCACGGGTACCACGGCGCGCACCGTCTCGTCGACGAGCTGTTCGAGGTGTGCCGGATCGAGGCCGAGGGTGCTCTCCTCGATGTCGCAGAACAAGACGCGGGCACCCTGGCGGGCGAACGCGAGTGCGGTCGATACGAACGTGAACGACGGCACGATCACCGTGTCGTCGGGACCGAGATCGAGGAGCATCGCCGTCATCTCGAGCGCGGCGGTGCAGGAGGTGGTGAGCAGCACGTCGCGCGCGTCGAGAGCATCGCGCAGGAATTCCGAGGCACGACCGGCGAACGGGCCGGACATGGCGGTGTGACCTCCTTCGACCGCTTGGCGCATGAACGCCAACTCGTTGCCCTCGAGCGACGGCTTGTTGAACGGGATCGATGCGTTCATGGTTGCCCTTTTCGGACGGGGTCGACGCGTATGGCTCCGGAACTCTCTATCACCGCGTGACTGAAGGGGATGGTCAGCAACTTGTGGTGCTCGTCGATGTGCACATCGCGGAATGAGCGCGACGCGAGCGCACGGTAGGCGTCGATCGTGCGTACGTTGCCACCTCTGTCGCGCGACACGATCGCACGGGACAGCCGCGACTGCGCGGGCGCGAAGCAGGGGTCGACGGTGACCAATCGACCGCCGTCGGCCAGCACTCCCGCGGCGATCTCGAACAGTTGCGCCGCGCCCGCGTCGTCGAGATGGTGCAGCACACCCTGCGCCACGACGAGGTCGAAGCGGCCGAGATCGTCCGGCTCAACACTCCGCACGTCGCCGACTCGGAACTGCGCGCGGTCGCCGAACCGTTCGCGGGCCGAGGCGATGTACGCGTCACTCGGGTCGAAGCCCAAGTAGTCGACCTGCGGCAATGCCGCTACGAGGTCGCCCGGACCGCAGCCGATGTCGAGTACCCGGGCGCCCGGCTCGACGCGCATGTAGCGCTCGACCATGACCCGACGAAATCTCCGCGCGCCGACCGCGCGCTGGAAGGCCTCGTAGATTGCCGGCCGTGTGAGTAGGGCTCGTAGCCCGGAATTCCGCTCCACGTGAAGACCCACGGTTGGCGCTGGGACGGCTCCGACCTTACCTGCACCAGCGGTCGCCGCCGGGTTCGCGCCGGTTCACGACGGAGGCTTTACGGAACCTTGGTCAACACCAGGGTCCCGTTTCTCCACACCACCGTGCCGATCGGGGTCGGCTCGCCGGTCGTGAACACGAAGCCGTGGAAGTCACGACCGGGCCGGACCAGTGCGATCTTGTCGATGGGACGGCGGAGCAGGTACGACACGTAATTCCGCGCGGCACCGCCCATGGTCGTCCCGGCATTCGCCCGTCCCACGATCGAGTCGATCGTTCCTTTGTGCGCGAACGCCCGCGTGATCGGCGTGTCAACCATGATCCGGTGTTGGTCGAGCGCGATCCACCGCGTGGTCACCACCCCGAGACACAAGAGCGCGGCGAGCGCGGGCCGACCGAAGATCGGGCGGCGACGCGGCGGAGGCAGAGCGAGCACGGTGAAGCCCGTGACGATCAGGAACGGAAAGAGATACGCGAGGTAGCGCACGTTGAAGTAAAAGAGCGGTTCGGCCTCTGACACGAAGAGGCACGCCGTCACGACGATCAGCCCGAAGACGAGCGCACGGCGGGCCATGTCGGGAAGCTCACGAACCCGCCACAGCGCGTACACCGATCCCAGCATCAGTGTGGTGGGGAAGATCCACAGGCCGTGCAGCACATACGCACCGCTGAATGGCGAGATCGTGAACCCGTCCACCGGGATCGGTTTCAGCGACGTGAGCGCCGAGTCGATCACGTGCCCGTTGTGCAGCAACCAGTTCTGGTGCCGCACGACGAGAAGCAGATCCCATAGCACGAACAGGGCAGTCGCCACCGCGAGGTTCACCGTGACGAACCGGTCCGCGAACAGAGCGCGCACTCGGGCGACAACGGTCCCGCGTTGCGTAACGAGCAGCTCCGTCGCGACGAACGCGGCCCAGACGACGACGAGTTGCGGACGGCCCAACACGACGATGAACAGCGCGAGGCCGAGCCACGGCGTCGACCGGCGCAGGTACAAGAGGTACGCGAGCATGAGCACGGCAATGTTGAGCTGTACGTCCTCCGCGGTATTCGCGAACAGCAGCATCAACGACGACGCGAGATAGGCAACCGAAAACAACGACGGGAGCACGCGTGACGAACGAAAGATCGTGCGCCCGATCGCGTACGTGAGCGCGACGTTCGCCGCTCCGTTCAGTGCCTGGAGAATTTGCGGCGCGTTGTAGAAGATCCGGTGCGGAAGCTTGACGAGCGTGTAGTACCAGTTGTTCCGCCGGTCGAAATAGATGTCGACCCAGTGGTAGCGCGAGTTGGACGGAAAGGCGTTGTGCGGGTAGCCGAACCAGCCGTATACCGCAGCACCGGCGACGACCAGGACGACCAGCGCGACGACGCTCGCCCTCGGAGTCAACTTGACGCGCGTCAGCATCGGACTGAACCGCGCGATGAGCGCGACCGCGAGGAGGATCAACACCGACGAACGAATGGTGAACGTCAGGACGTGGGAGATCGACGGAAAGACGGTGCCGCGCGACGCGACCGAAAGCGCGTTCGCCGTTCGGTGTGCAGATGCACGCGCGAGGTGAGGAGCTGCCCACCACGCCAGGCCGGCTCCGACCGCGATGGCGGCGATCGCAAGCGGCGACGCGACGACCGGTGTCGTCGCCGGCACCTGCTCACGAGTCATGCGGCGCGCTCCTCCGGTCACCTTCGGGATTGGGGCCCCGACGATATAGTTTGACGGCCCGCAACCCTTGTCACGCGCACCGCGAAACGGCGACATGACCTCTCCAGTGAGTGGGACTCCTCCATTGAGTGGCCGCAGTCCTTCGGTCTCCGTCGTCGTCCCGGTGTACAACGCGGCGGAATCCCTTCGCGAGCTGACCGAGCGGATCGCGGCGGTCCTGCACGGTCAGCCGCACGAGATCATCCTCGTCAACGACGCCAGCCCCGACGACAGTTGGTCGACCATCCGAGCGATCGCGCAGGAGAGCAACGCGGTTCGCGGCATCGACCTGGCGCGGAACTTCGGGCAACACAACGCCCTCCTCGCAGGTATCCGTGCGGCCCGCCACGAAGTCGTGGTGACCATCGACGACGATCTCCAACATCCGCCCGAGGAGATCCCGAAACTGCTGGCGGAGCTCGAGCGCGGCTTCGACGTCGTGTACGGGTCGCAGACCAAGGAAGCCCACGGCCTGCTCCGATCGGGCGCATCGCGACTGACGAAGATCGCGCTGAGTCAGTTCATGGCCGCGGAGACGGCGCGCCGCGTGAGCGCGTTCCGCGCATTCCGCACGCCGGTGCGGGACGCGTTCGCCGGTTACGACGCTCCGATGGTGAACATCGACGTGATGCTCACATGGGGAACGTCACGATTCAGCTTCGTGGAAGTCCAACACGACGCCCGTAAATACGGGCAATCGAACTACACCGTCGGAAAGCTCTACACCCACGCGGCGAACATGATCACCGGCTACAGCATCCGGCCGCTGCAAATCTCGAGCATGCTCGGCTTCGGGTTCACCATCTTCGGGATCGGCGTCCTCGGCGTCGTGCTCGTGAACTACATGCTGAACGGCGGACAGGTCCCGGGCTTCACGTTCGTCGCGTCGATCGTGGCGATCTTCGCGGGCATCCAGCTCTTCGCGCTCGGCATCATCGGGGAGTACATCGCGCGCATGCACATGCGTCTCATGGGCCGCCCCGACTACGTGGTGCGAGAGACGGTTGCGGGCGCCGACGGCGCGCCCGACGACCCCGAGTAATGAGCTCGTCCGAGTCGTTCGGAGAGGTGCTGCCCTGGGACTCCGACTTCTTCGGAGTGAAGGTCGCCCGGATCAACGCGGCCGACCCGCGCGAGATCACCGCGGCCGACCAGTGGTGTCGCGCCCAGCGCGTCGACGTCGCGTACCTGCTGTTGCCCGTCGAGGAGCCGGCGGTGCTCCGGCATGCCGAGGCGTTGGCGTTCGGCTTCGTCGACATTCGCATCGAGTTGGCGGTTGCGCGCGAGCGGTTCTCACCTCCCGCCGAGCGTGACACGGGCGCGATCACGATTCGCCATCACAACCCGGCCGACATTCCGGCACTCGAAGAGATCGCGGCATCGGCCCACCGCGACTCACGCTTCTACGCCGACGGACGGTTCGCCACCGAGCGCTGCGACGCGCTCTACGCCACGTGGATCCGCAGAGACTCCACCGAGGACGGCCGGCACGTGCTGATCGCCGAGCACGGCGGCGACGTCGCCGGTTACCTCTCGTATCACTTCACCGGCGAGGGCGCTGCGGCATCTGCGGTGATCGATCTGGTCGGAGTGAACGCCGAACACCGCGGCGTCGGAATCGGACGCGCGTTGGTAGAGGCCGGTGTCGACGCGGGACTGCGCGGCGCGGCGCGTGTCGAAGTCGTCACGCAGGGACGGAACCGCGCCGCCCAACGGCTGTACCAGGGCGCCGGGATGACGACCAGCGCCGTCGGCATCTGGTTCCACAAGTGGTACGCCTGAACGACTGCATGACCGAACGACCGGATGACCGAACGACGCGAGGTCAGCCCGCGTCGGCGAGGGGCGTCACGGGCGTGAACGTGCCGGCATTCGGGAGCGGCCGTACGAACGTGAGCCTCCCCCTGTCGACCCGGTAGAGGTTCGACGCCGCCGCCGTCGGTGCGGCTCCGCCCGGCGTGGCGCGCGCGGCCACGACATAGGTCCCGACCGCGGTCGGTATCACCTGCGACACCTTCCACTCGGACCCCGTCGACAAGACGAGGGACTGCGCGGCAGACGACCGAGGATTGATCTTCGCGATCCGCACACCGGCGCCCGGCGGCGTCGACGCGTGCGGGAACGGCGTCGTCGTCTCCAGCGCGTAGAGACCGTCCGGCCCGAACGCGATGTGCGCCGAATGCACCAGCCGGGCCGGTGACGCGCTGAGAGCACCGGCTTCGGGCACGAGCGCGGCACCCGGCGTGGTCGGCACATCGATCACGTCGTACCCGGAGCACGTGCCGGCGGAGCAGCTGACGCTGACGAGGTACGACCCGTCGGGCGACCAGCGCATGCCCGCGATGCTGCCCACCGTCAACGCCGACGACTTTCCGGTCGCGAGGTCGAGCACCACGATCCGGCCCTGCGCTCCGGCTCTCATCGGGGTGCACCGGTCGTGCGCGAGATCGCCCGCGCCGTAGAGCGCGAGCCGTGAACCGTCCGGGCTCACGTCGAACGCGACCGCGTGCGTGATGATCTCGGACGAGTGACCCGTACCGATGTCGGCCCGCACCACGTCGCCGCACGCCGACGGGCCCTTCTTCATCGAGAGGTACCAGAGCGCGCGGTGGTCGTCGGTGGCGCGGGCATAGACGATGTCGCCGTGCCGCGCGGAGATCATCGTCGCGTTGGTATGACCCTTCGCATCGAGGGACACCACATACCGACCGCGCGCCGAGAGCATCACCGTGCCGGGCTGCAATGCGTCGCGCGCAGGCACGAGGGTCGTCGACGAGGTCGCGATCCGCAGCGCGCCGCGTCCGCTCGTCCCGTGCACGACGGCCACGGTCGTCACCGCGGCGACGATCGTGGCGGCGACGCCCAGGCTTGCCCACCGTCGCGCGGCACGAGCGCGATTGCGGTGGCGCACCACCTGCAGCTCGAGGTCGACGGGCGGCACCAGCTCGTCGTCGACCGTTTCGCCGAGCGCACCGAGTCGGGATGCGAGGCGTTCCTCGAGCGCGTCACGCATCGTGGATCCCTTCGCGCAACTTCGCGAGCCCCCGGGACAGCAACGACTTCACCGTGCCGAGCGGGATGTCGAGGACGCGGGCGATGTGCTCGTGCGACGAATCGTCGTAATAGCGCAGCACGATCGCCGCGCGCTGACGCATCGGGAGGCGCCGGAGCGCGACCAGCAACGCGTCGCTCGCGACGACATCGGCGGGATGGACGACGAGCGACCGGATGTCGATCGACCGCTCGTGACGGGCGACGACCTGTTGATGCCGAAAGTGCGACTTCGCGAGGTTGGCGACCGCCCGGGTGAGATACGCGCCGAACGCGTCCGGCTCGCGCAGCGTGTCGAGCTTGGCGGCGACGCGCACGAAGGCCTCTTGCACCAGATCCTCCGACAACTCCCGCTCACCCGTCAGCATCAGGGCGAAGCGCAGCGCCGCGGGCGCGTGCGCGCGGTACAGCCGTTCGAGCAGCACCTCACTGCGCACTGCCAATGGTGCGACCGTCTGCACGAAGTCCAGACGCTCGACCCGCCCGGCGAGTTTCACATTTCTATGGTGCGCGCCGAATCCGACAGATCGCCAGTCCCGCCGAGATGCGGAACCGGGGCGCTAGACCGCGAGCAGGTCGCGGGCGCCGGTATCGGCGCTCGGGTGCCGCAGCTTCGACATCGCCCGGGCCTCGATCTGGCGGATCCGCTCCCGGGTGAGGTTGAAGTATTCGCCCACCTCTTCGAGGGTGCGGGGCTCGCCGCGGTCGAGACCGAAGCGCAACGCCAGGATCTGGCGCTCCCGCTCGTCGAGCGGAGCCAGCAGTTTCTCGATCTCGGCCGGGAGCAATGCGGTGGCCGCGACCTCGAAGGGAGACTCCACCGAGCGGTCCTCGACGATGTCGCCCAACTCGGCGTCACCGTCTTCGCGCAACGGCTCCGAGAGCGAGAGAGGCTCGGCCGCGAAGCGCAGCGCCTCGGTGACCTTGTCCTCGGGCATCTCGACCTCGGCCGAAAGCTCCGAGAGCGTTGCGGGCCGACCGAGCTTGAGCTCCAGACGCGAGCGGGCCTTCTGCAACCGGGCCAGCGTGTCGCCCGCGTGTACGGGCAGCCGGATCGTGCGGCCGGTATTGGCGATGCCGCGGGTGATGGCCTGTCGGATCCACCACGTGGCGTACGTCGAGAACTTGAAGCCCTTGCGCCAGTCGAACTTCTCGACGGCGTGCATCAGGCCGAGGTTGCCCTCTTGGATCAGGTCGAGCAGCGGGAGACCCGACGCCTGGTACTTCTTCGCGATCGATACCACCAGCCGCAGGTTCGACTGGACGAAGGTCTGCTGCGCGTCGTCGCCGTGACGGGCGCCGCGGCGGAGCTCACGCTTCTTCGCCGGGGTCAGGCCCTTGGCGGCGGTCAGCTGCTCGCGGGCGGCGTTTCCCTTTTCGATCTGCTGCGCCAGCCGGACTTCGTCGTCCTTGGTGAGCAGCGGATACTGCCCGATGTCGGTGAGATAGAGCCGAACCAGATCCTCTTCGTCCCGCTCAATTCGCTCCTTCGCCACCGATCAATCCTTCGTTCGGACAGCCGACACCAGAAGTTCTTCGGACCGACACCCTGTAGCCCCGCCAGCTCAGTGCCCTCACTCCGTGCTCTGTACGATAACCACCCCGTCAAGCGGCCTAAACCGGGCCAGGAACGAGGCTTCCGATGCCCGAGCCGACCGACTCCGGCGGCCCGCCCGGTACTGAGGCCGAGGTCGAGATCGCCGTGCTCACGGCCGGTTTCGACGCCCGCCCGGGAGCCGAGGAAGCGCTGCTCGCCGCGCTCTCCCGGTACGTCGTGCTCACCCGCCACGAGCCGCGCTGTCGAAACGTCGACCTCGTCGCATCCGTCACCCGAGCGGGCCGCTTCCTCGTGATCGAGAAGTGGGACTCGGCCGAAGCGGTACAGGCGCACCTCGACTCCGCGCTGATGATCGAGATGGCCCAGGCCGCGATCTCCTCGGTCAGCGCGAAGCCTGAGATCGACCTCTACGACCCGATCTCCGCGTACGACCTGGAGTGAGCCCGAGCTATTTCTGGCGCAGGAGGTCGACGGGGACCTTGGAGGGGTCGCGATCGGCCGCGCCGGTTTCCTTGGCGATCTCCCGGATGCCCTCCCACGTCATGTGGGCGGACTCCCAGCACCGGTCGAACGCGGCGTCGGCGACGTCGGTGAATCCGTGCTGCAGGCGAAAGTCGTACAGCTGGCGCGGGCGCCGGACGTCGACGCCGAGCTTGGCGGCCCGGCCGACTGCGTAGGTGTCCCAGGCGACGCGCTCACCGCGGGGAAGCTGGGCGTCAGGGGGCGCGGCGGCGAAATCGTCGGAGAGCCGATCGCCGGCCCGGAGCATCATGACCGCGAGGTCGATGCGGGCCTGGTCGGCGGAGAAGTAGGTCGGGCGCTTGTTGTCCTCGAAGTTGCCACCCGAGATCCAAAGTGAGATCCGGCCGTCGACCACATCCGACATGTGTCCCGTCAGCGGAGCGAACAGCTCTTCGTCGACGGTCAACGAGATATCGACCGTCGAGGCGACGCCCGCGAGGGCGGCCGCTTCTTCGAGGAGCGCCTTGATCGAGTCCACGTCGTACGGAACGAGCGTGAACGGGTCGGGCGCGACGGTGATTCGGCTCACGAGCCCTGGGCCGAGGCGTCGAGCGCGGCCGTCGCCATCTCGGCCATCTCGCGCGCCTGCTCCATCGACTCGCGTGCGAGCGCGGCGAGCGAGTCGTTCTCGTCCTCGGTGAATCCGGCGAGCCGGCGGAAGTCGCGGGCGAGCTGGATCGGGTTCTCGTCGTCCTCGCCGCGGAAGCCGCCGAGATTGAAGATCGCGTCGACGGTGCGCTGGAACTCGAGCGCGCGCTCGCGACGATCGGGGTCGGTCTCGGTGAGGCGGCGCAACCAGTCGGAACCCATCTTCACGTGGGTGACCTCGTCGGCGAGCATCCAGTCTTCGCAGAACTCGAGCACCGGGTCGCCCGACTCGTTGCCGAAGTCCTTCATCGAGCTGAACACGTCGATCGCGAGCCCTTCGAGCGCGCGGTTCACGCCGCAGAGACGGAACACGGGGTCGGGGTTGCACGCGGCCGCGAACAGGAATGTCGACTCGGTGTACTCACCGATCTCGGTACCCATGTGGTCGCCGAGCTTCACCGAGATCTCGCAGTGGCGCGTCTCGTCCCAGCATTGGCGCGCCATGTCGAGCTTGAGTTGGAACGGCGCGGTCTCGTCGTCGAAGTCGTAACACGTGCGACCCGCGCCTTCGAGCGCCTGGATCTCGCCGACGAAGATGCCGTGCATCAGCGAACGCGACCGCTCGCCCGCGGCCGGGCGGTCGACGCCCATCTTCGCGGGACCGGTGTTGCGCTGGGCCATCTTCGGGCCGCGTGGATCGAAGATGCGATCTTCGATCTTCGTGCGCACGAAGCGCTCGTCTCGGGCCAGCTCCGATTCCGGAAGCATCTTCTTCACGAGAACCTCCTATATGCCTTCGCCCAGGCTACCGGGGCCGGCGATGCCGCCCGACGCCAGGTACAGCTTCTCCAGCTCCGCTTGACGCGCGCCGGCCCGATCAACTTTTTCGGGCGTATCGATCAACGACTGGAGCAACATCTCGCCGTCGCGCCAGTCGTCGAACTCGTCTTGGAGCGCGAACTTGAGCGAGCGGATCGTGGGAGCGTCGGTGATCGTGCTCGTCGCGTTGAGGTGGTACGTGTACACGGCGATGAAGCGCGGGATCAGCACGCGGTAGACGCCGACGAGCTTTTCGATCGTCAGGTCGGGCGCCTCGGGCTCGCGCACCGCTTCCATGAAGGTGACGAACGCGTCGTTGGGCGGCAGCGTCAGCCGGTCGGGGTTCATCTCCCGCAACTCCGGCAGCCGCTTGTGCCACAGCTCCGCGTGCCACGCGTGGTGATACGTGTGCCGCCCGAGGACGAGTTTCACGTCGAGCTCGGGGACCGTTGCGACCCATCCGCCGAGTACCTCGAAGAGGCGCATCTCGGCCCACTTGTAATTGCCGACTCGCCGCGCCGACTCCTCGACCTGGAACAACCCGGGGAGCTCGCGGCGGTCCCAGGGTGCGAACGGCGCGCGCGGCTTGGTGGTTTCCGTCATCCCGGAGAGTTTCACCGCGGCTTGACCGATCGGTCAAGTATCGCTCGTGGGCTCGCTCGAGCCGCTCAGACCAGCCGGCCGGCCCACCACGAACGCGACTCGGCCACGACGATGCCCGACAGGATGACGGCGGCGCCGATGTAGCCCGAGACGCCCAATCGCTCCCCGACCCAGAAGCCGATGATCCCCGCTACTACCGGCTCGAACGTGAGGATCACCGCCGCGCGCGACGGTTCGACGAACCGGAGTCCCCAGAGCTGAAGCGTGAACGCCAGCGCGCTGCAGCACACACCGGTGATCGCGGCGGCGACGAGCACCTGGGCGGTGACGCGGCCGAGGCCGCTCACCGCGACGACGGGCGCCGCCAACACCGAGAACACGACGAGCTGGCCCGCGGTGAGCGCGATCGGATCGAAGTGCTGGGTGAAGTACGAGCCGATCAGGATCCAGAGGCCGAAGCAGAAGGCGCACGCGAGTGTGAGTGCGTCGCCCGAGTGCAACCGGAACGTCGAACCCTCGAGCAAGAAGAGACCGACGACTGCGAACGCGACCGCGATCACGACGTTGAGCGACGGGCGGCGACGCGTGACGACGGTCTGGAGGAGCGGGGTGAACACGACGAACAATCCCGTGATGAACGCCGAGTTCGACGTCGTGGTTCGTTCGAGTCCCGCGTTCTGGAACCAGTACCCGGCGAAACCGACGACGCCGAAGGCCAGAACTGCGAGCAGAAAATCCTTGAACCTCAACCCCTCCCGCGCGGTCGACGGGCCGCGCCAGCCGTTGCGAATCGCGATCGGCAAGAGCACGACCGCGCCCATCGAGAAACGGAGCAGGATGAAGCCGACCGGTGTGACGTCGTCCAGCGCGTTCTGCACGAGCTTGAACGTCGCTCCGTACGCGATCGTCGCCGCGATCAACGCGAGCTCGGGGACGAGCGGCCGCGCGGTTTCCCACGTGAGCGGGACGGACCCGCTCACGGCCTCCGGCTCCATTGTCAGCCGGGCCAGCGATTGGTGATCGGGAGGCGGCGGTCCTTGCCGAAAGCCTTCGGCGACACGCGCACGCCCGGCGCGGCCTGGCGCCGCTTGTATTCGTTGCGATCGATCATGCGGGCGACGCGCCGCGTGAGGTCGGCGTCGTGGCCGAGCGCGATCAGCTCGCCGACCGACAGGTCGTCTTCCACGTAGCCCTCGACGATCGGGTCGAGCACCTCGTACGGCGGCAGAGAGTCGGAGTCGAGCTGACCGGGCGCCAGCTCGGCCGACGGCGGCTTCTCGATCACCGAGCGCGGAACGAGATCGCGCCCGACCCGCTCGTTGAGATCGTTGCAGAGCGCGTAGACAAGGGTCTTGGGAACGTCCTTGATCACCGCGAAGCCACCCGCCATATCGCCGTAGAGCGTCGCGTAGCCGGTCGCCATCTCGCTCTTGTTGCCGGTGGTGAGCACCATCCAACCGAACTTGTTCGAGATCGTCATCAATACGTTGCCGCGGACGCGTGCTTGCACGTTCTCCTCGGCGAGACCGGGTGCCGTATTTTCGAACACGGAAGCGAGCATCGCCTCGAAGGCCGCGTGCGCGGGTTCGATCGGAATCGTGAACGACTTCATCCCGAGGTTGGCCACGAGCGCGTCGGCGTCGGAGATGCTGTGCGCGCTCGAATAGCGCGACGGCATCAGCACACCCGTCACGTGCTCCGCGCCGAGCGCGTCGACCGCGATGGCCGCAACCAGCGCGGAGTCGATCCCGCCGGACAAGCCGATGAGCACGTCGGAAAATCCGTTCTTGCGCACGTAGTCGCGCGTTCCGAGGACGAGCGCCTCGTATACCTCGTGCACGGGCGCGAGCGTCGGCTCGATACGAGCGGGCGCGCGTGGGTCGGGCGGGCGCGGATCGGATACCAGGATCTCGGGCAGCGGCAACGCCTCGACGCGGCCGCGCGGATCGAGCTGGCGCTTGCGCAGCGCGGGTCGCACGTCGAGATCGACGACGAGCAGATCCTCGGCGAACTGCTTCGCGCGGGCGACGAGGATCCCTTGGGCGTCGAACACGAGCGAAGCACCGTCGAACACGAGCTCGTCCTGGCCGCCGACGAGGTTCGCATAGAGGATCGGCACCGATGCGTCGGCCGCGCGCGTCGCGAGCATGGTCTCGCGTTCCGCGAGGCGCTGCGCGTAGTACGGCGACGCGTTGAGGTTCACGATGAGCTCGGCGCCACCGGCCGCTTCGACGAGGATGGGACCCGTCGGGCTCCACGCGTCCTCACAGATCGAGACCCCGACCTTCACGCCACCGATGTTGAAGAGCGGCAAGGGCTCCCGGGGCGCGACGAAATACCGCTGCTCGTCGAACACTGCATAGTTGGGCAGCAATTGCTTGTGATACACGCCGTAGATCCGACCGTTCGCGCAGACGGCCGCTGAGTTGTAGAGATCGTGTCCGGCCTCGGGGAAACCGATGACCGCCGCGGCTCGCGTGGTGCGGGCGGCGATCTTGTCGAGCGTCTCCGCCGCCTGCGCGACGAACGCAGGGCGCAGGAGGAGATCCTCGGGCGGATACCCGGTGACCGTCAGCTCCGGAAAGACGACGAGGTCGCAACCGGCGGCCTCGGCTGCGTCGTAGGCCGAGAGGATTCGGGCCGCGTTGCCTTCGAGGTCGCCGACGACGACGTTCAATTGAGCGGCGGCAACCCGCAGGCGCGGCATGACTCAAGGATACGAGGGGACGTGTGATTGCGCGACACTCGGCGCCATGACCCGCTGGGAGGGTGAGGAGTACCAACGCCGCTTCGACGATCTGGCGTCGTCGGGCGTCGACGTGCACGGTGAGGCGGAGTTCGTCATGCGCTTCGCGCCGTCGTCTGTGCTCGACGCGGGATGCGGAACCGGCCGGGTCGCGATCGAGCTCGCGCGCCGAGGCGTCGATGTGGTCGGTGTCGACGTCGAGGCGTCGATGCTCCGGACCGCGCATGAGAAACGACCCGACATCGAATGGCACGAGTGCGACCTGACCGCCCTCGATCTCGAGCGCACGTTCGACGTCGTTCTCCTCGCGGGCAACGTGCCGCTCTTTACCCCGCCCGGCACGCACCGCGCGCTCGTCGCCGGCTGCGCTCGCCATGTCGCCCCGAGTGGAGTACTGGTGGCCGGATTCCAACTCGGCCGCGGCTACGACCTCGCCGCCTACGACGCCGATTGCGAGGCTGCGGGACTCACGTTCGCCGAACGATTCGCGACGTGGGACGCCGATCCGTACAGCGAAGCCGACGGTTACGCCGTCTCGGTGCACCGCTTCGCAGATCACTGAGACGGGAGTACGGTTCGGGCTCACACAGGTCGGTTGTACGGAGGTTTTCATGGGCGACGAGCCATACGCCGCGTTGTTGCCGTGGGCAGCT
>DASYJT010000077.1:0-1725 GCA_035996165.1 Acidimicrobiia bacterium | reverse complement strand
CCGGCTGCGCCGGCCAAGCCGCAACGCACACCGGAGGAGCAGGCCGAGTTCGAGCAGCGCCAGGCCGAGGCGCGCGACGCCGCGGCTGCCAAGCAGCGCGAGATCGAGGAGCGCGCCCGCACCGCGAAAGAGGCGCCGAAGGCCGCTCCCGCGGCCGAGGTTTCCGAAGAGACCCCGACGGCTGCCGAGAGCACGCCCGCCGAAGCCGCAAGCGCCGAGACCAAGACCGACGAGACGAAGACCGACGAAAGTGGCGAGGGCTGATCGATGGCCGACATCTCTGCCAAGGACGTCGCGGCACTGCGCAAGATCACCGGTGCCGGGATGATGGATTGCAAGAAGGCGCTGCTCGAGAACGACGGCGACTTCGAGCGGGCGAAGGATTGGCTCCGGGAGAAGGGCATCGCCGGCGCGGCAAAGCGTGAAGGCCGGGCGGCCGACCAGGGCGCGATCGAAGTGCTCGTCACGGCCGACGTCGCCGCGATCGTCGAGCTCAACTGCGAGACGGACTTCGTCGCGAAGGGCGCGGCGTTCGGCGAGGCACTCTCGGCCCTCAGCCGTCTGGTCGTCGACGAAGGCGACACCGACCTCGGCTCGAAGCAGATCAACGGCGAGACCGTCGACGACTACGTGAAGGGCCTGTCAGGCACGCTCGGCGAGAAGATCGAACTCGGCCGCGTCTTCCGCTTCGCCACGACCGACGGTTTGCTCGACGGCTACAAGCACATCCAGAACGAGCGCGGCACGGTTGGTGTCGTCGTCGAGTTGGGCGGTGTCGATCGCGACAACGCCAACGCCCGTTCGGTGGCGCACGACATCGCACTGCACATCGCGAGCGCGGCTCCGCGTTACGTGAGTCGCGACGAGGTCCCGCCCGAGGAAGTGGCGCGCGAGCGCGACATCTACGAGGTGCAGACCCGCGAAGAGGGCAAGCCCGAGCAGGCCTGGCCGAAGATCGTCGAGGGCAAGCTCAACGGCTTCTTCAAGACGGTCACGCTGCTCGAGCAGTCGTTCGTGAAGGACAACAAGCAGACCATCGACGCGGTCGTGAAGTCTCTCGGTCCCGACGCGCACGTCCGCGGTTTCGCCCGCGTCAAGATCGGCGAGGAATAGCGCGACAACAGATCGCCGACCGGTTCCCGAACGATCCACACGAGAGGAGTTGCCGATGACTACGAGCCGGTACCACCGGGTCGTGCTGAAGCTCTCGGGTGAAGCGTTCGCCGACCAGACGATCGGGTTCGGCATCGACGCGGTGGTCGTCCAGCGCATCGCCGAGGAAGTCACGAAGGCGCGCGCGAACCTCGGTGTCGAGATCGCGATCGTCGTCGGCGGCGGGAACATCTTCCGGGGCCTCACCGGGGCCACGCGCGGTATGGATCGCGCCCGGGCCGACTACATGGGCATGCTCGCCACCGTCATCAACGCGCTCGCGCTGCAGGACGCGTTGGAATCGATGGGACAGCCGACGCGCGTACAGACCGCGATCACGATGGCGCAGGTCGCGGAGCCGTACATTCCTTTGCGCGCAATCCGCCATCTCGAGAAGGGCCGGCTCGTGATCTTCGCGGCCGGTAACGGCAATCCTTACTTCACCACCGACACCACCGCTGCGCTCCGCGCGGCAGAGATCGGTGCGGAAGCGGTGCTGAAGGGCACGCACTCGGGCGTCGACGGCGTGTACAGCGCCGACCCCCGCACCGACCCCACCGCGGTGAAGATCGA
>DASYJT010000076.1:0-13340 GCA_035996165.1 Acidimicrobiia bacterium | reverse complement strand
CATCGTGCACCAGACAACCGACCGCGAGTTCGACACCGCGTGGATCGCGGCGATCGGGCTCGTGACGATCGGCCTCGCGTTTCTCGCGGTCACGTTGTTGCATCGCCCGCGCGACCAGAGACGCGAAGACTCGGGCGCCCGCCCCGACGAGCTGAGCGCGAGCGACGGTTAGCGGGGGTCGCCGACGTCGTTCAGCGGGATCTCGTCGCGCGCACCGGTCGCCCGTACCTTGCGTTCGACGACTCCGCGCCCGACTCCCTTCGCACCGACGACGAGCTGCAGCGGCACACCGACCAGATCGGCGTCGGCGAACTTCACGCCCGGGCTCACGTCGCGGTCGTCGTAGAGCACGTCGATCTTCCGGGCGACGAGCTCGGCGTAGACACGCTCGGCTTCTGCGATCACCGCGGCGGCACCGTCGCCCCGACCGGGCACGACGACGAGGTGGACGTCGTAGGGCGCGAGCGCGGCGGGCCAAGAGAGGCCGTGCTCGTCGTGATACTCCTCGGCGATCGCGGCGAGCACGCGCGACACGCCGATGCCGTAACAGCCCATCACCATCGGGTGCTGCTCGCCCTTTTCGTCGGTGTAGCGCGCGTCGAGGGCCTCGCTGTACTTCGTACCGAGCTGGAACACGTGCCCGACCTCGATGCCCCGGTCGATCGAGAGGGGCTTGCCGCACCGCGGGCAGGGATCGCCGGGCGCGACGCTGACGATGTCGGCCCAGACGTCGACGTCGAAGTCGCGTCCGAGCACGGCGTTGCGCACGTGGTGATCGGCGCGATTCGCGCCGGTGACCCACGCGCCGAGCGACCGGACGCCCGGGTCGGCGACGACGACGCTGACGTTCGAGAAATGCGGGCCGATGTAGCCCTTGGCGATCTCGGGATGCGCGGCGAAATCCTCGTCGCCGTAGAGACGCATCGGCTTCGGTGACACCGCGGCTGCGAGCGCGAACTCGTTGACCTCCCGGTCGCCGGGGACGATCGCCAGACCGAGCTTTCCGTCGACGTCGAATGCGATCGACTTCAGGAGCTCGCCCGGCTCGAGGTGCAGGAGTTCGGCGACACCCGCGATACCCGGTACACCGGGCGTGTGGATCTCCTCCATCGGCGGCGCATCGGCCGCGGCGGCGTTCGTCGTCTCCGCCGCACGGCGGCGCGCCGCCTCGACGTTCGCCGCGTACTCGCAACTGGGGCACCACACGAAGTCGTCCTCGCCCACCGCGGCGACGGCCATGAACTCGCGGCTCTCCGACCCGCCCATCTCGCCCGACTCCGCCTCGACCGCACGGAACGTGAGACCGCACCTCTCGAACACGCGGTGGTACGCGTCGTACATGAGCTGGTAGCTCGCGCGCAGCGCGTCGAGATCGACGTCGAAGGAGTACGCGTCCTTCATCAGGAACTCGCGACCACGCAGGAGCCCGAAGCGCGGCCTCAGCTCGTCGCGGTACTTCCAGTTGATCTGGTACAGGTTGACCGGCAGGTCGCGGTACGACCCGTACTCCTGGGCGACGATGCTCGTCACCAGCTCCTCCGCGGTCGGCGAGAGGCAGTACGGGGTCTCCTTGCGATCGAGCAGGCGGAACATCAGGGGCCCGTACGCCTTGTCGCGGCCGCTGCGCTCCCAGAGCTCGAGCGGTTGGGCAATCGGGAGCAGCACCTCCTGGGCGCCCGCCGCGTCCATCTCTTCCCGGACGATCTGTTCGACCTTGCGCAGGACCCGGTATCCGAGCGGCAGCCAGGAGTAGATCCCGGCGCTCACCTTGCGGATGTAGCCGGCCCGCACCAAGAGACGGTGGCTCTCGACCTCGGCGTCCGCCGGGTCTTCGCGCAGTGTGCGCAGGAAAAGGGAGCTCATCCGCATGGGCGCCGAGGCTACCGGCGCCCGAAATGTGCCCTCCGGCAAATGCGGGCGGGAATGGCGCCGCCGCGCGGGATTGTTGACCAGCCCGGTCGGAGAAATTCCCGACCTGCAAGCTGGCATTTCAATGTCGCCCGGCGTAAGGTGAAGAGATGATTCTGCGGGTAGTGGGCGCGGCGAGCATCTTCATGGGCCGCACGCCGCACGAAGTTACCGACGAACTCAGTCGTCAACGCACCCGCTGACGGCCCCGGGCCCTGTGCCCGCCCCGTCCGTTCCTTCCGTCCGCCCGTCAGGGAGCCGCCGTATGGCGATCGACGTCCGCGATCTCGCGACCCGCACACTCGAGCCGATGATCGCCGAGGAGCTCGACATCTACGAGCACACCCTCGGCGAGTACCTCGACGGCCGGGTCGACGAAGACGCATTCCGTGTGTTCCGTCTCAACCACGGCGTCTACGGCCAACGTCAGGGCGGGCACGCGCAGATGCTGCGCATCAAGGTCCCGCACGGCCGAATCACGCCCGAGCAGCTCGACACGATGGGCTACATCGCCGAGACCTACTCGCGCGGTTGGGGTCACCTCACCACCCGCCAGAACGTGCAATTCCATTTCATCGCGCTGGAGCAGTCGGCCGAGATCCTGCGCCTCATGGCGTCGGTCGGGCTCACCTCGCGTGAAGCGTGCGGCGACACCGTGCGCAACGTGATGGGCTGCCATCTCGCCGGCGCGTGCCCCCAAGAGGTCCTCGACATCACGCCGTGGGCCAAGGCCACGACCGACTTCCTCTTGCGCCACCCCTACGCCCAGCGCCTCCCCCGCAAATTCAAGATCAACTTCTCGGGCTGCGCGACCGACTGCGGCCAGGCGATGTTCAACGACGTCGGTGTCGTCGCCACATCCCGCACCCTCGACGACGGCACGACCGAGGCCGGCTTCAAGGTCTTCATCGCCGGGGGCCTCAGCTCGAACCCGCGCCCGGCGCACGCGCTCGAGGACTTCACGGCTCGCGAAGAGCTGCTGCCCACGATCTACGCGGTGCTGCGGACGTTCGACCACTACGGCAACCGCGACAACAAGATCCGCGCCCGCATGAAGTGGCTGCTCGACTCGATGGACATCGACGAGCTGCGCCGCCGCATCTTCCGGGAGCGCAAGTTCCTCCGCGGCGCGCGCGACTGGCCGTGGGGCATCCCGGAACACGTCCAGCAGGTCGGCGACGCGCCGGCCGGCGGCTCGCCGACCGCGTCCCGGGTCGGGACCGATCAGGTTCCGGTCAAGCTCCTTTCGAGCGACCCATTCGACCGGTGGCAAGAAGCGAACGTCGTGCGCGGCATCGACCGCGGCACGGTGAGTGCGGTCGCGTACTCCCGGCTCGGCGACATCACCGCCGACCAGTTCCGCGCCCTCGCCGACATCCAACGCGACTTCGCCATCGACGTGCGGGTGACCAATCGTCAGAACCTGGCACTGCGTGATCTCACCGAGGCCGACGTGCGGCCGGTGTACGACCGGTTGCTCGAGATCGGCATGGCCGACGCCGGCGCCGAGCTCGCACGCGATGTCGTGTCGTGCCCGGGCGCAGACACGTGCAACCTCGCAGTCACTCAATCGCGAGGCCTCGCCGCCGAGATCGGCAACGCGCTCGACGAAGCCGGTCTGGCCGAGGTCCCCGGCGTGCGGGTGAACATCTCCGGCTGCACGAACAGCTGCGGCCAGCACCACATCTCCGACATCGGGTTCTTCGGACTCGAGCGTCGGGCTCACGGGCGCGCCGCGCCCGGCTATCAGATGCTGCTCGGCGGACATCTCGCCGACACCCAGGTGCAGTTCGGCGAGAAGGCCACCAAGGTTCCCGCGAAGAACGCGCCGGAAGCAACGGTGCGGGTGGTTCGCCGCTTCAGCGAAGAGCGCGTGGCCGGGGAGTCGTTCCAGACGTGGCTCGCACGTTCGGGCGGGGCGAAGGGCGTCGGCGACACGCTCACCGACCTCGACCACTTCCCCACTCCCGATGTCGGCCCGGAGTTCTACGTCGACTACGACGAGACCGGCCCCTACGTCGCCGACGTCGGCGACGGGGAGTGCGCGGCGACGTGAGTCTTCTCGATCCCGTCACCGTTGACCGGCCGTTGGTCGATGTCGATCTCGCGGAGCTTGCCGCGGTGTCGGCGGAGCTCGAGAAGAAGCCTGCGTCGAGCGCGATCAAGTGGGCGTGGGAACGCTTCGGCACCGACATCGTGCTCGCGGCGTCGTTCCAGGACTGCGTCCTGGTCGACGTAGCTGCCAAGGCGGCCCCCGGCATCGAGGTCGTCTTCCTCGACACGCAGTACCACTTCGCGGAGACGCTCTGGTACGTCGACCGCGTGCGCGAGCGCTACGACCTGAACCTCACGGTGATGGAACCCCTCGTGTCGCCCGACGACCTCTGGCAGACCGATCCCGACGAATGCTGCGCCATGCGCAAGGTCGAGCCGCTGGCGAGGGCGTTGCGCGGCAAGCAGGCGTGGATGACTGGTTTGCGCCGAGTTGAGTCGCCGACGCGCACCAGCGCGCCGATCGCGCACCTCGACGTCGGACGCGGGATCGTCAAGGTCAATCCCCTTGCAACTTGGACCGACGCCGACATCGCTGCGTACAAACAAGATCACGAGCTCCTCGAACACCCACTCGCATCACAGGGCTACCCATCCATCGGATGCTGGCCCTGCACGCGACCGGTGGCCCCCGGCGAGGATCCCCGTTCCGGCCGGTGGTCGGGACAAGGCAAAATGGAGTGCGGACTTCACGGGTGGCCTGAGGCCTGACTCCTCGACGGGAAGCGAACGATGCAACGGCTGATCTCTCATCTCGACGCGCTCGAATCTGAGTCGATCCATCTCCTGCGCGAAGTCGCGGCGGAATTCGAGCGGCCGGTACTGCTCTTCTCCGGTGGCAAAGACAGCGTCGTGATGTTGCACATCGCGAAGAAGGCCTTCTGGCCCGCGCGCCTGCCCTTCCCGGTGATGCACGTCGACACCGGTCACAACTTCCCCGAGGTCATCGAGTTCCGCGACTCGTCGGTGGAAAAGCTCGACGTGCACCTCGTGGTCGCGTCGGTGCAGGCGTCGATCGATGCGGGCCGGGTCGCCGAGGACACCGGGCCGCGCGCGTCGCGCAACCGCTTGCAGACCACGACGCTCCTCGACGCGATCGAAGAGCACGGGTTCGACGCGGTGATGGGCGGCGCGCGCCGCGACGAAGAGAAGGCGCGTGCCAAGGAGCGGTTCTTCTCGTTCCGCGACGAGTTCGGCCAGTGGGACCCGAAGAACCAGCGGCCGGAGATCTGGTCGCTGTACAACGGGCGCCATCGCAAGGGCGAGCACATCCGGGTGTTCCCGCTCTCGAACTGGACCGAGCTCGACATCTGGCAGTACATCGCCGACGAGGACATCGAGCTGCCGTCGATCTACTTCTCGCACCGGCGCCAGGTGTTCCGGCGCGACGGGATGCTCATGGCCGTGACCGACTTCCTGCAGCCGGGCGAGGGCGAGGAGGTCTTCGAGGCGACGGTGCGCTACCGCACGGTCGGCGACGCCACGTGTACCGCCGCGGTCGCGTCGATGGCCGCCTCGATCGAAGACGTCATCACCGAGGTCGCCGCGTCCCGGGTGACCGAGCGGGGCGCCACCCGCGCCGACGACAAGTTCTCCGAAGCCGCGATGGAAGACCGCAAGCGGGAGGGTTATTTCTAGTGGGGCAGGCGCAAGAATCGGGTGGGAGATAGATGGAACTCTTGCGGTTCGCAACGGCGGGCTCCGTCGACGACGGCAAGTCGACGCTCATCGGCCGGCTGCTCTACGACTCGAAGCAGATCTTCGAGGACACGCTCGAGGCGTTGGAACACTCAACGATGCTGCGCGGCGAAGAGGGGATGAACCTCGCGCTCCTGACCGATGGGCTGCGGGCCGAACGCGAGCAGGGCATCACGATCGACGTCGCGTACCGCTACTTCGCCACCCCGCGCCGCAAGTTCATCATCGCCGACACCCCCGGCCACGTGCAGTACACGCGCAACATGGTCACTGGCGCGTCGACCGCCGACCTCGCGCTGATCCTGGTCGACGCGCGTAAGGGCATCATCGAGCAGTCGCGCCGGCACGCGTTCCTCGCGTCGCTCCTCGGCGTTCCCCACCTCGTCCTGTGCGTCAACAAGATGGACCTCGTCGACTACGACCAGGCCGTGTTCGACCGCATCAAGACCGAGTTCCGCGACTTCGCGGCCAAGCTCGACATCCGCGACCTCCAGTTCATCCCGATGTCGGCGTTGAACGGCGACAACGTCGTCGACCGTTCCGCGAACATGCCTTGGTACGAGGGCACCTCGTTGTTGCACCTGCTCGAAGAGGTGCACATCGCCTCCGACCGCAACCTGATCGACTGCCGGTTCCCGGTGCAGTACGTCATCCGGCCGCGCGACGACAAGCACCACGACTACCGCGGCTACGCCGGGCAGGTCGTGAGCGGCACGTACAAGGTCGGCGACGACGTGGTCGTGCTGCCGTCGGGATTCACGTCGACGATCGCATCCATCGACACGGCCGACGGTCCGGTCGAAGAAGCGGTCCCGCCGATGTCGGTGACGATCCGACTCGCCGACGACCTCGACGTCAGCCGGGGCGACATGATCTGCCGGCCGAACAACCAACCGCAGATCGGCCAGGACGTCGACGCGATGCTCTGCTGGTTCGGCGAGCGCGCCTCCCTGAAAGCGGGCGGCAAGTACTCGCTGAAGCAGACGTCGAAATGGACGCGGGCGCTGGTGAAGGACCTGCACTACCGGCTCGACGTCAACACCCTGCACCGCGACGAGGACGCCGATTCGTTGTCGCTCAACGAGATCGGACGCGTCACGCTGCGCACCACGGCCGCGCTGTTCTCCGACGACTACCGCCGCAACCGCTCGACCGGCTCGTTCATCCTGGTCGACGAAGCCAGCAACGACACGGTCGCCGCCGGGATGATCCTGTAGCTGCGAAGATGTCCGGATGGTTCACAGCGTCGCCGCCGGGGGCTTCAACGATCCGGCCGACTACGAAGCCGCCCGGCCCTCGTACCCGCCCGAGGCGGTCGCCTGGTTCGTCGAGCACCTCGACATCACGCCCGGTCGGCGGGTGGCCGACCTCGCGGCCGGAACCGGCAAGCTGACCCGGCTGCTCCTACCGACGGGCGCGGATTTCCTGGCCGTCGAGCCCGTTCCCGGGATGCGCGCGACCTTCCGCGCGCTACTCGCCGACATCCCGTTGATCGCGGGAACCGCGGAAGCGCTGCCGCTCGCGGCCGAGTCACTCGACGCGATCACGGTCGCGCAGGCGTGGCATTGGTTCGATCACGACCGCGCGAGCGCAGAGGCCGCGCGCGTCCTGCGCCGCGGCGGTCGACTCGGGCTGGTCTGGAACGCGCGCGATCGCGCCGAGCCGTGGGTCGACGAGGTGTGGTCGATCATGGATCGCGTCGAGAAGCGCGCGCCGTGGCGCGACCACGAGAACTGGCGCGACAGCGCGCTGGTCGCGCCGATGCCTCGCTTCGGGCCGCTGCACGAAACCGAGTTCCGCCACGTGCAACGGATCAGCCCCGAAGGGGTCGTCCAGCGAGTCGCCTCGGTGAGCCATGTGGCCGTGCTCGCGGAGCCCGAGCGCGAAGCGGTGCTCGACGAGGTCCGCACGCTTTTACGTACTCACCCGGCGGTCAGAGGCCGCGACCAGGTCGAAATCCCCTACCGAGTCGACTGCTTCTGGGTCGAGCGCATCTGACTTGGTCCTGAAGGGAGCCTTCCTACCTGACGAATGTGTCAGCATGGAGTACCGGCGGAGACGACGGACGGGAGGTCCCGAATGACGGCATCGGTCGAGTTCGACCAACCCCGAACCCACGGACCGCGCCTCCCGCTCGGCCGCCGCCTCGACCTCCCCGACCGTGGCACCACTTTCGTCCGCCAGGTGACCGGGCCGCCGGGGGCGCCGACGGTGCTCCTCCTGCACGGCTGGGTCGCCAGCGCCGGACTCAACTGGTTCCAGGTCTTCGAGCCGCTCCGGGCGCACTTCAACGTGGTTGCGCCCGACCTGCGGGGTCACGCCCGCGGCCTGCGCAGCCGCAAAGTGTTCCGCCTCGCGGACTGCGCCGACGACTGCGCCGCGATGCTCGAAGAGCTCGACACCGGTCCGGTCATCGTCGTCGGTTACTCCATGGGAGGGCCGGTCGGGCAGCTCATGTGGCGCCGGCATCGCGACCTCGTCGCCGGCTTGGTGATGTGCGCCACCAGCGTCGACTTCATGCCGAATCAGTTCACCCGCAACTTGTACCAGGCGGCAATGTTGAGCGCGACCGCGATGGCACGCCTCGCGTGGCCCTCACGACTGCTCCCGCCCGTGCCCATGGTGAACATGCGCACGTCGAACATGCCGGCGTGGGCCGCGGCCGAGATGCGTCGCCACGACTGGCGCATGATCATCGAGGCGGGGCATTCGATCAGCACGTATCGCGCCGGGCGCTGGATCGGTGAGGTCGACGTGCCGACGTCGATCGTCTGCACGACCGAAGACCGCGGCGTTGCGCCGTCACTCCAGCTCGACATCGCGCGCGCGATCACGGGCGCGACGGTGCATTCAGTCGCCGACGGGCATCTCGCGTGTGCGAACGCCGGATTCGCCGAGCCGCTCGTCGACGCGTGCCTCGACGTCTCCGGTCGAACCACCGGCTGACTCCTCGCCTGACTCTGCGGCGCGCTCGGCAACCATCTCGGCCCACCATCCGGGATATTCGCGCCGCGCCCACGGCTCGGGAACCCAGCCACGCACCATGGAACGCAACGAGTCGAAATCCGAGAGTGCGAACGCGATGTGGCCGACGATCACGACCAGCAACGTGATGAAGATCCAGTCGTGCACGAAGGTCGCCCCGGTGCGCCAGCTGTCGGGGAACGGCCCGAACCAACGCATGATCGAGCCGGACATCAACATGAGCACGATCGACGCGCCGATGAAGACGGCATTGAGCTTCTGGCCGGGATTGAACTTGCCGAGCTGCGCGTCGGCCCGGGTGCGGCGCGACCACCAACGCCGGTCGGCGGCCGTCCATCGGTTGATCCTCGAGAGATCGCGCCGCAGCTGACGCCCGCGCGGCACCAACAACCCGATCAGCAACGGCACCGGCAAGAGCAGACCGGAGTAGACGTGGATCGTCTTGACCGTGTGGCGGTGCGCGACGAACGTCGACAGCGGCGCGAAGTAGAGCGACGCGCCGGTGGCCAGCAGGACGAGGAACAGCGTCGCGTTGCACCAGTGCACTGCTCGCTCGACACGATCGAAGCGCGGGAGGCGCCGGACACTCGTGGTCATGCCGAGGTCGGTCGATCGCTGCGGCCGTTGCTCCGGCCGACCCAGCCGTCGATGTCGTAGCCCTCGTTCTCCCAGTAACCGGGAACCACTCCTTCGACGACCTCGATTCCACTCAGCCATTTGCACGACTTGTAGCCGTACATCGGCGCCACGTAGAGGCGCACCGGTCCGCCGTGATCACTGCTCAGCGGCTTGTTGTCGAGGTCGTACGCGACGATCACGTCGTCGCGGCGGGCTTGATCGAGGGTCAGACTCTCGGTGTAGACGCCGTCGAACGAGATGAAGCGCAACGCCTTGCCCTTCGCCTGCACTCCGGCGCGGTCGAGCAGGTCGGCCAGTTTCACGCCGGTCCAGTGCACGTTGGGAACCCGCCAACCGGTGACGCACTGGAAATCCTTCGTGAGCATGGTCGGCGGGATCGCGCGCAGCTCGTCGTAGGTCAGCGTGAACGGTTTGTCGACGAGGCCGTTGACGCTGAGCCGGTAGTCGTTCGTCGCCCGTTGCGGGAAGCCACTCGTCACGGTGTAGAAGCGGAAGTGATCGCCGATCGGCAGGAGCGTCGTGAGACCGGTCGGATCATGCTTCGGTGCGAGACGGGCCAAAAGGTCCGACGCCTTGGCGCCGAACACGACTCCCAGGGCGCCGGCGCCGATCAACCCGAGGAACACTCGGCGCCCGACCGGAGAACCTGGGTCCGTCACCCGCTCAGGATAGGTCTGGGCCGCCCGACAAATAGGTCGGCGCCACTATTCGGCGATCGTGCGGATCTTCTCGATCTTCTCCGCAGAATGGTTCGCGTCGACGCCTTGAATCTGCAGCAACTCCTCGCGGGTCGCGTCGGCGATCGCGGCCGCGTTCGGGTCAGCCGCGGCGAGCCTCGCCTCGATCCCTTCGCGCATGATGCCCTCGGCCTCTTCGATGAGGGCGGCGACCATCTCCGACTCCGGCACGACGCGCACCACCTGTCCCTTCACGAACAGATGGCCCTTTCCCCGCCCGGCCGCGATCCCGAGGTCGGCCTCGCGCGCCTCGCCCGGCCCGTTGACGACACAACCCATCACCGCGACCTGCAGCGGGATGTTGCGGGCCTCGAGCGCGGCCTGGGCGTCGGTGGCAACCCGGATCACATCGACCTCGGCGCGTCCGCACGACGGGCACGCGATCAGGTCGAGTCCCTTGCGTTCGCGCAGTTGCATCGCCTCGAGCAGCGTGCGCCCCGTCTTCGCTTCCTCGACCGGGTCGGCCGTGAGCGAGAACCGGATCGTGTCACCGATGCCTTCGGCGAGCAGCGTCGCGATACCGGCGACACCCTTGATCACACCCTGAGGCATGACACCCGCTTCGGTGACGCCGAGGTGCAGCGGATGGTCGGTCGTCTTCGACAACAAGCGGTACGCGTCGATCATCAACGGAACGCTCGACGCCTTCACCGAGATCTTTACGTCGTCGAAGTCGACTTCGCGAAAGAGATCGAGCTCGTGCATCGCCGACGCGACCATGGCTTCGGCGGTGATGCCCCCGTGACGCTCGGCCATCGCGGGATCGAGGGAGCCCGCGTTCACACCGATGCGGATGGGAACGCCGCGCGCCTTCGCCTCGGTCGCGACGAGCTTGATGTGCTCGGGCTTGCGGATGTTGCCCGGGTTGAGGCGCAACGCGTGCACGCCCGCCTCGAGCGCGCCCAACGCGAGCTTGTACTGGAAGTGGATGTCGGCGACGATCGGGACCGGCGAGCGGGGCACGATCTGCGCCAGCGCTTCGGCCGCCTCTTCCTCGTTGCACGTGCAGCGCACGATGTCGCAGCCGGCGGAGGCAAGGGCATAGATCTGCGCCAGCGTGCCGTCGACATCCGCCGTCTTCGTGGTGGTCATCGACTGGATCGAGACCGGCGCGTCGCCCCCGACCGGCACCTTGCCGACCATGACCTGACGCGTTCGACGGCGGGGATTCATATGCGGGCAAGCCTACGACCGGGGCCCTCCGCCGGAAGAGCCGCACACGAAACCTTCACCTCGGCCCGAAAAGGCCCCGAGAACCTCAGAACGGGTTCGCCACCGGATGCGTGATGTCGAGAAACAGGCTCGACAAGAAGATGAACCCCAGCACCGCCACCACGGCAACGGTGATCGGCAGCAGCTTGGCCGCGTCGACCTGGATTCTCCGCCGGCGCAATCGCGACGCCACCGCCTCGTACACGGCGATCGCGATGTGCCCGCCGTCGAACGGAAGCAACGGGAGGAGGTTGAACAGGCCGACGAAGATGTTGATCGCGATGAGGAGTCCGAAGACGCTCACCCATCCCGCTCGCACCGCGTCGCTCGCGAGCGCCCCGACGCCGGCGGGCGAAACGAAGCGCTTCGACTGATCGGTGTTGCGGCTGGTGTCGCCGGAAAGGATGCGGAAGTAGTTCGAGATGCCCGAAGGCGAGAACATGCCGCCGATCGCCTTGACCGACTGCCACCCGACATCGGCGACCTGGCGCGGCGCCTGCCCGATCGACGTAATGAGTCCCGGATGAGGCACGATCACACGCGGCGCGACTCCGGCGATGACGCGCTTGTCGCCCGCAATGGTGCTCGCCTGCAAGGTCACGGAGAGCGGAATGGTGTCGCCGCCGCGGCGAACGACGAAGCGGACGACGTCGCCGGCCTTCGCCGGGTGCGCCGACGGGTTGATGAGTTGCTGCACCTGGGACCATTGCGAGACGGTCGTGCCGTCGACCGAGATGATCGTGTCGCCCGGCTTCATCCCGGCGGCCGCCGCGCCCTGCGACGTCTCGGCGAGCGTCAGCACCGCGCGTTGGCTACGGAAGTCGCCCGCGAAGAACAGCACCGCGAACATGAGCACGAGGGCGATGACGAAGTGGACCGCGGGGCCGGCGGCGGCCACCAGAACCTTCGGACCCGTGCGCTTGTTCCGATAGGCGCGCGGTTCGTCGGCGGGATCGACCTCCTCGAGGTTGGTCATGCCGATGATGCGGCAGTAGCCGCCGAGCGGCACCGCTTTGACGCCGTATTCCGTCTCGCCCTTCGTGAACGACCACAGACGCGGACCGAACCCGACGAAGAACTCGGTGACCTTCATGCCCGACCGCTTGGCCGCGAGAAAGTGGCCGAACTCGTGCAGCATGATCATCACGAACAACGCGGCGATGACCGCGACCACGGCGGCCTGCCTGGGGAAGAACACCGCGGCGCCGACGAGGCCCACGAGCGCGGCGATCGTGAACGCCGCGCTGCGGCTCGGGTCGACCTTCACGTCTTCGAACGGATCGCGGACTCTCACGCGCCACTCCTGGAAACGGCTATTGCCCCGGCCCGCTCCCGGGCGCGGCGATCGGCTTCGAGCACGTCACCGATCTCATCGGCGTTCCCCGCCCCTTCGCTCAGCACTTCCGCCACGACCGCCGCGATCTCCGTCCAGGGGATTCGGCCACCCAGGAAGGCCTCGACCGCCACCTCGTTCGCGCCGGAGAGGATCGCGGGCGCGGTGCCGCCGGTGCGACCCGCTTCGTAAGCAAGAGCGAGGCACGGGAACGTCTCGAGGTCGGGGACCTCGAAGTCGAGGCTCCCGAGAGTGGCCCAGTCGATGGCCCCGTAGGGCACCGGCAGGCGGTTCGGCGCGCCGAGCGCGAGCGCGATCGGCAGGCGCATGTCGGGCATCGACAATTGGGCGATCGTGGCGCCGTCGCAGAACTCGACCATGCTGTGCACGACCGACTGGGGATGCACCACCACGTCGATCCGGTCGAATCCGACGTCGAAGAGCTCGTGCGCCTCGATCACCTCGAGGCCCTTGTTCATCAACGTCGAGCTGTCGACGGTGATCTTGGCGCCCATGCTCCACGTCGGATGGGCGAGCGCGTCGGCAATCGTGACGTCGTGCAGCTGCTCGCGCGTGCGACCGCGGAAGGGGCCGCCGCTCGCGGTGAGCACGATGCGCGCCACTTCGGACGCCCGTCCGGCGCGCAGACACTGCCATACGGCGGAGTGCTCCGAGTCGACGGGAACGATCTCGCCACCACCCGCGGCCCGGGCCTTGGCGACGACCGGGCCCGCGGCGATGAGACTCTCCTTGTTCGCCAACGCGAGCCGCTTGCC
>DASYJT010000075.1:0-5656 GCA_035996165.1 Acidimicrobiia bacterium | reverse complement strand
CGGACGCCGGTGGTGCCGGCGTCGATGGCGACGACGCAGCTCAAAGCCGGCCCGTCCGCGCCCGTTCGAGGAGCGCGGTGACGAACGCGGTGTCGCGGTCGCGTCGCCCCAGCTCGAGCCACAGGGTGCGGGCTCCGGGCGGAGCGATGCGCAGGCGGCGCCCGCGCGGCACGCGGTCGGAGGCGACGATCATGGTGTCGAGGCTCGACTGGAACACGCGGGCGCGTGCGCGGCGGGTGAAGAAGCCGGTGGCGATCAGGACCAGTGACTCGTCGGTCACGACCGCGAAGTCGAGCGTGCGCGCCGCCAGCACTCCGTGCAGCGGGACGTCGCGCGAGACCCAACACTGGGTCCAGGCAACGACGTGTTCGTCGCCCACGAACGTCTGCAAGCGGCGGGTACGGCGCTCAGTGCGCGCCGATGCCGGCGGCGGGGAGGGGTCCGGTGTGGGTCGGTCCATGCGAAGTGACGCCCGATGCCGGGAGTAGAGCGGCAGGATAGAGCAAACACGAGGAGGCAGCGATGCGAATCGGGATGCTGACGGGCGGTGGCGACTGCCCGGGCCTGAACGCGGTGATCCGTGCCGTCGTGCGCAAAGGGGTGGGGGAGTACGGCCACACGATCGTGGGCTATCGCCACGGATGGCGCGGTCCCATGGACGGTGAGTCGATCGACCTGTCGCTGTGGTCGGTGCGCGGCCTGCTCCCGCGCGGGGGAACGGTGCTCGGCACGTCGCGCACGAATCCGTACAAGTCCGACGACGGCCCTCGACGCGTGATCGCGACCCTTGCCCGCGACCGGGTCGACGCGTTGATCGCGATCGGCGGCGAGGACACGCTCGGTGTCGCCGCGAAGCTCGAGGCCGACGGCGTGCGTGTGGTCGGGGTACCGAAGACGATCGACAACGATCTCGCGGGCACCGACTTCACGTTCGGATTTCACACCGCGGTGCAGACCGCGACCGACGCGATCGATCGCCTGCACACGACCGCCGAGAGCCACGACCGCGTGATGGTGGTCGAGGTGATGGGCCGGCACGCGGGCTGGATCGCCACCTATTCCGGGATGGCCGGGGGTGCCGACATCATCTTGATCCCCGAGGAGCCGTTCGACATCGACGAGATCTGTGACCGGCTCACGCACCGCCACCAGGGTGGTGCGAACTTCTCCATCGTCGTGGCCGCCGAAGGAGCGACGCCGAAGGAAGGGACGATGGAGCTGCAGACCGGTGAGATGGACGACTTCGGTCACGTCCGGCTCGGTGGGATCGGGCAACGCCTCGCCGACGAGATCGAGCGGCGCACCGGCTACGAGGCGCGCATGACCGCGCTCGGCCACGTGCTCCGGGGCGGGAGCCCGAGCGCGTACGACCGGGTCATCGCGACGCGGTTCGGGATCGAGGCGATCGACGCGGTGCACGAGGGCGACTACGGGAAGATGGTCGCGTTGCACGGCACCGAGGTGGTGCGCGTCCCGATGGAGGAGGGCGTGGCGCACTTGAAGACCGTCGACGGTCGCCTGTTCGAGACGGCGGCGGTGTTCTTCGGCTGAATCGCCCGTCGGCTCGTCGGGCGGCGGTAGCCCCACCGGTAGCATCGGATCGGTTATGGGCCGCGCGCTGGACGATCTCATCGACCTGCTCGAGCTCGAGCAGCTCGAGGTCAACCTGTTCCGGGGCGTCAGCCCCGACGAAGACCGCCAGCGCGTGTTCGGCGGCCAGGTCGCGGGCCAGGCCCTGATCGCGGCCGGGCGCACCGTCGACTCCGATCGACGGGTGCATTCGTTGCACGCGTACTTCCTGCGGCCGGGTGATCCGCGCATCCCGATCGTCTACGACGTCGACCGCATCCGCGACGGCCACAGCTTCACGACCCGGCGGGTCGTGGCGATCCAGCACGGCCGCGCGATCTTCAACCTCTCCGCGTCGTTCCATATCGACGAACCCGGCCCGGAACATCAGTACGCGATGCCGGACGCGGCCGATCCCGAGTCGCTGCCCACCATGCGCGAACGGCTCGAGCCGTACATCGATCGGTTCCCGACCGCGTTCGTCGAATGGATTCGCCGCGACCGCCCGATCGACACCCGGTCGTCGCGGTTGCCGCGGTGGCTCGACCCCGATCCGAGCCCGCGCGAACCCGAGCAACTCGTGTGGTTCCGCGCCGACGGCAAGCTGCCCGACGACCCGCTCCTGCACGCGTGTGTCGTCGCGTACGCATCCGACCTCACGCTGCTCGACACCGCGGTGATGTCGCACGCGCACTCCTGGGACGACGATCGCTTCATGATCGCGAGCCTCGACCACGCCATGTGGTTCCACCGGCCGCTGCGCGCCGACGAATGGCTGCTCTACCACCAGAAGAGCCCGTCGGCGCAGGGCGCGCGCGGGATCGCCGAGGGCTTCATCTACCGCCACGACGGCGCGCTGGCCGTCACCGTGATCCAAGAGGGGCTGATCCGTCCGGTGAAGTCGGATTGGCAGGACTCGTGACGCCGATCGACCTGCGATCCGACACCGTCACCACCCCGACGCCCGAGATGCGCCGCGCGATGGCCGACGCCTCGGTCGGCGACGATGTGTACGGCGAAGACCCGACCGTCAACCGGCTTCAGTCGCTCGCGGCGTCGCTGCTCGGCAAGGAGGCGGCGCTGTACGTGCCTTCGGGGACGATGGCGAACCAGCTCGCGATCCGCGTGCTCGCGCCGGGCGGTACCGAAGTGCTGTGTCCCGACCGCGCCCACGTGTACCGGTACGAAGCCGCGGCCGCGCCGATGAACAGTGGTGTGCAGATGCACCCGCTGTGGGATCTGCCCGACGGTGTGCGCACCGCGATCGAAGGCGTTGCGCACCACTTGCCCCGGCCTTCGTTGCTCGTGATCGAGAACACCTACATGGCCCTCTCCGGCGCGCCCATCGCGGCCGCGGAGATGGAGACGCTGTGCGCGATCGCGCGGTCGGGCAACCTGCGTGTGCACGTCGACGGTGCGCGCATCTGGAACGCGGCGGTCGCGCTCGGCACCGCGCCCCGCGACCTCGTCGCGCCGGTCGACACGGTGATGTTCTGTCTTTCGAAGGGCCTCGGAGCGCCGGTCGGGTCGATCCTGTGCGGACCCGCCGACCTCATCGCGGAGGCCCGCGCGCACCGGTCGCGTCTCGGTGGCGGCATGCGCCAAGCCGGTGTGATCGCGGCGGCCGGGATCGTCGCGCTCGAGACGATGGTGGAGCGCCTGGCCGACGACCACGCGCGCGCCCGCCGCTTGGCCGACGCGTTGGCGGCGCGTTGGCCCGGCAGTGTCGATCCCACGGCGGTGCACACAAACATCGTGTGCGCCGACCTCCGGAAGCTGCCCGCCGAATTCGGCGCGCGGCTCGCGTCCGCCGGCGTGCGATCGGGAACCCTCGATCCGCGCACGTTCCGGCTGGTCACGCACAAAGACGTCGACGACGAAGCGATCACCGCGACCATTTCCGCCTTCGACGAGCTCGCGGCCTGATGCTGTACGACGAGATCCCGGCGCGGGTCGTCGCCATCTACGCCCATCCCGACGATCCCGAGATCTCGGCCGGCGGCACGCTGGCGCGCTGGGCGGCGGCCGGATCAGAAGTGCACGTGGTCGTCACCACCCGCGGCGACAAGGGAACGAGCGATCCCGAAGCCGACCTCGATGCGCTCGCCCGACTCCGTATCGACGAGACCGCGGCCGCGGCGCGCGTGCTCGGTATCGCCGAGCACCATCACCTCGACCATCCCGACGGCGAGATCGTCGACGATCGTCCGCTCCGGCTGGAGCTCGTGCGCCTCATTCGCGCGGTGCGCCCGGATGTGGTGTGTTGCCCCGACCCGACCGCGGTGTTCTTCGGTGACGCGTACGTCAATCATCGCGACCATCGCATCACCGGTTGGGCCACGCTCGACGCGGTCGCGCCCGCGGCCGGCAACCCGCACTACTTCCCCGAGCTGGCCGCGGAAGGACTCGGCACGCACCAGGTCGGCGCGTTGTTCCTGTCGGGCACGCTGGAGCCGAATGTCTGGGTCGATGTCGGCGAGACGCTCGAGAGCAAGATCGAGGCGCTGTTCTGTCATGCGAGCCAGCTCGTGGAGACCGGCGACTGGTTCCGCGACTACCTGCGCGCGAGCGCGATCGACGCCGGGCGCGCCGCCGGGGTGCAGTTTGCCGAGGCGTTCCGGCGCGTCGCGGTGGGGTAGCGCGACCACGCCACCACGCCGTCACGCAGAAGGTCGACCGTGGAATCTACGAACGCGGTCGGGGCGCATGGCCGCGCCATTCCGACTGCGCCCGCATCACGAGCACGGCGACCGTGGCCGCGCCGATCGCGGCGACGATGGTGCCGACGAGGGCCGCGGCGAGCTCCTTGAGTGCGCACGAGGGCACGTGCGCCTGGAAACCGCGGATCTGCTGGAGCATCTGCTCGGCGCGTGTCGGCGAGTCGGGGCAGGTGGCCGCGACCAAGCTGTAGCCGATCAAGCCGCCGAGCGAACCCGCGAACGCGATCGCCGCGAACATCGCCCCGAGTGCACCGCGACGGGGCAGATTCGGGTGCTCCGGCGTGGTCTCGGCAGGCACCGGCCGATCGTACCGGCGCGGCTGCGGGGCACCCGAAAGCGCGAGACTGTCGCCGTGCGCGAGTGGACCGTCGCCGGAGGATTGCTGGAGACGCCCGACGGAGTGCTGCTCGTGCGCAATCAACGGCGCGGCGGACTCGAGGACTGGAGCACGCCGGGCGGTGTGATCGATCCCGACGATGCCGACCTGCTCGCGGGATTGACCCGCGAGGTCGAAGAGGAGACGGGACTGCGCGTGCGGGAGTGGAGCGGTCCGCTCTACGAGGTGCGGGCGCACGCCCCCGACATGGGTTGGCGGATGCGCTGCGAGGTGCACCTCGCCGTCGCGTTCGACGGAGAGGTGTACGTCGACGATCCCGACGGCATCGTGGTCGAGGCCGCGTTCGTGCATCCGACCGAATGCGCGGCGCTGCTCGAATCGTGTGCACCGTGGGTCGGTGAACCGCTTGCGGCGTGGTTGCGTGAGCGTTGGGAGCCGGGCAGCGGCATGGATTTCCGCTACGACGTGTTCGGGACGACGCGCGACGACATGCGCGTGGTGCGCGCGCCGCAGTGACGATGCGCGACGACGCGACGATCCTGCACGTCGACCTCGATGCGTTCTTCGCCTCGGTCGAACAGCTCGACGATCCCGGGTTGCGGGGAAGGCCCGTGATCGTGGGCGGCCTCGGCAACCGGGGCGTGGTGAGCACTGCGAGCTACGAGGCCCGGGTGTTCGGCGTGCGCTCGGCCATGCCGATGACGCGCGCCCGCCGGGCGTGCCCGCAGGCGACGTTCATCTCGCCGCGTATGGCGCGCTACGTCGAGAAGAGTCGTGAGGTCATGGCCGTCCTCGAGTCGATCTCGCCGCTGGTCGAGCAGCTCTCGATCGACGAGGCGTTCGTCGACGTCGCGGGCGCGCGCCGGATGTTGGGCGATCCGCGGGAGATTGCCGCCACGATCCGCGCCCGCGTGCTCGCAGACGTCGGGCTGTGCCTGTCGGTCGGTGTCGCGTCGACGAAGTTCCTGGCCAAGCTCGCGAGCGATTTGGCCAAGCCCGACGGCGTCCTCTACGTGGAACCGGGCACCGA
>DASYJT010000074.1:0-28838 GCA_035996165.1 Acidimicrobiia bacterium | reverse complement strand
TACCTCGAGAACTATCCGTACGACAGCGCCGACGCGTACGCGTCGAGGATCATCGCGCTCACGTCGTTGCGGGATGTGTTCGCGGCCTTCGGCGGTACGGGCGTGCCCACTCCTGCGCAGGTCGACGCGCGCATCAAAGCGGATATCGCGGCGCTCAGCGCGCTCCAGCGCGACGACGGCGGTTTCAGTACCTGGACCAAGAACGGCGATCCCCAGCCCTATATCAGCGTGCAGGCCACCGAAGCCCTCGTGCTGGCGCGGCTCGCCGGTTTCGCGGTGCCGGACGCGGCTTACGGACGAGCCCTGGCGTACATACGAGACATCGAATCGAAATTCCCCGCCTTCTGGGGTGCGCAGGATCGTCACGCAGTGAGCGCGTATGCACTGCACGTGCGAAATGAGGCGGGTGAACGTGACCCGGCGAAGGCCGCGGCGTTGTACCGATCGGATGCCGGGCTTGCGCTCGACGCGCTCGCGTGGCTGTGGCCCGTCGTCGACGATCCCGCGATCAAAGGCGAGATCGCGCGCACGATCGCGAATCGCGCCAACGAGACGCCCGGTGCCGCGACCTTCACCGCCTCCTATACCGACGCCGCCCATCTCGTGCTCGGATCGGATCGGCGCACCGACGGCATCGTGCTCGACGCGCTGATCAGCGAACAGCCCGCCGGCGACCTCATCCCGAAGGTGGTCGCCGGTCTGATCGGAAATCAGGTGAAGGGTCGTTGGGACAACATCCAGGAGAACGGGTTCATCCTCGTGGCGTTGCACCGGTACTTCGCGAAGTACGAAGCGCAATCTCCGGCGTTCGTGGCTCGCGCCTGGCTGGGCGACACGTATGCGGCCGAGCACTCGTTCCAGGGTCGTTCGATCGATCGGCAACACACACTGGTTCCGATGAGCGACCTGCACGGTGATCCCGCCGTCGTGTTGCAAAAGTCGGGAACGGGGCGCCTCTATTATCGCCTCGGACTCACGTACGCACCGTCGAGCCTGGCGGTCGACGCCCGCGACGAAGGCTTCGTCGTCGATCGCCGCTACGAGGCCGTCGGCGACCCCGGCGATGTTCGCCGCGGTGCCGACGGTGTATGGCACATCAAGCCCGGCGCGATGGTTCGCGTTCGCGTGACGATGGTCGCCGATACCAACCACACCAACATGGCACTCGTCGACCCGCTTCCCGCCGGGCTCGAGGCGGTCAATCCGGCACTCGCCGCGTCGCCCCGTCCGCCGGAGAAGCATTCGGCCGTTCCCGGCGTCCAGCGACCTCCGACGTGGTTCGGCTTCAGCTGGTTCGACCACGAGAATCTCCGGGACGACCGCGTCGAAGCGTTCAGCGCGTATCTCTACGGCGGCACCTACGACTACACCTATGTCGCACGCGCGACGACGATCGGCGACTTCGTAGTGCCTCCGGCGCGGGCAGAGGAGATCTACGCGCCCGAGGTCTTCGGACGTTCGGCCAGCGCGCGGGTCGTCATCGGCTGATCACACATCGCGGAGGACGGACAGTTGCGGCTTGTCGGCTTCCCGTACGGCAAGTGATGCGGCGACCACGACCGCCACTACTCCGACCCCGGTTGCGATCAACAAGTACGCCCACGGCACCGCGAGCGCGTCGGGGGGCGGGTCGAACACGCCGGTGAGGATCTTGACGAGCGCCTGGCTGAGCAAGCCGCCACCGATGACACCGAGGACGAGACCCACGACGAGCACATAGCTCGCCTCGCTCCATACGAAGGCGCCGAGTTGACGGGGTCGCGCACCGAGCGCGTGCACGATCGCGAACGTCCTTCTTCGTTCCGCGAAGCCGAGCCACAGCACGAGCCCGGTCGCCGCGGCCGCGAGGGCGAGCGCGAAGCCGAGCTCGACCCGGGTGAGGCCGGCCAGGTCTACTGCGGTGAGCGACGACGCGATGATGTGACGGGTGTGCGTCAGATCGGTGACGGTGACCCCCGCGCCGAGTTGGCGGCGGAGAGTGTCGGCGATCGGGGCGGGGGAGTGCCCGCCGGTGTTGATCAGGAAGATCCCCACCGCGTTGCTGTGCGTCTGGGCCGCGATGTAGTCGCGGTTGGCGAGCAAGAAGCTGTCGCGCGGCGCGGTCGGGAATTCCTTGCCGACGCCGACGTAGTGGAACTTCACCGGGACGTACCGCTTCGTCGTCGCATCCTGCAGGCGCAGGATCACCTGGTCTCCCGGATGCAGCTGGTAGTCCTTCACCGTCTCGGCGCTGACGATCAGGTTGTCGGGATGTTGCGCGAGTGTCTGCATGAGCTGCTTCGCGGTGCCGCCCTGAAAGTAAGCGTTCTGCAGCTTCGCGGCGCCGACGACCGTGGTGGGGTTCAGCCCGAAAAGGTCCTGCAGGTCGGAGCCGACGTACGCGTAACGGTGCTGCACGGGCTCGACGTGCGCCACGCCGTGCACCGCCGCGAGGGTCTGCGCGAGTTCCGGTCCGGTCGCCGCGCCCGGAGCCTGGGCGACGGTGACGTCGGCGCCGTTCGTCAGCACCGCGTCGACCAGCGCCTGCTGGCGATACGTGGAGTTGAAGATCGCGGTCGACGCCGCGAAGGTGGCCGTGAGCGCGACGAGCGCGACGCCCCGGGCGAGCAGCCGGCGTTGGCGTTGCATGCTCGCGGCCACGGTGTCGGAGAGCGGGCCGGCCAGCGGTCGGGTGACGGCGCGCAAGGCGCTCCGGCCGTGGTGCAATGCGAGCTCCGCGATGCGCCACGCCAGGAGCCCGCCGCCGATCCACATGAGCGCGGGCCCGGCGAACGCCCAGTAGTTGACCGAGATGGCGGGGACGCCCTCGGGGGCGAGCACGAGCTTGTACCCGCCGCGACTGGTGAGCCAGAAGATCAGGGCGCCGAGGCCGAAGAGCCACAGGTCGAGGCCGTAGCGCGTCCAGCGCGGCGCGCGGCTGCGATCGACGTGCCGGCGGGCTGCGCTCACGGTGACGCCGCGGGCGTCGATCCACGCCGGTCCCGCGATCGCCGCGGCCGCGACGACGAACCCGCCGAGCGCGGCCGCCGCGGCCCAACCGATAGCCGATGCGGTGCTCGTGCCGAAGCTCGCGCTTCCGAACGCGCTCGAGCCGATGATGGACGCGGCGCCGAGGCCGATCACGGCGCCGATCGCGCCGACGAGCACAGTCTCGGCCAGGGCGAGCCGGACGAGTTGGGTGGTGGTCGCGCCGCGAGTCCGCAGCAGCGCCTGCTCGCGGCGCCGACGGTCTCTTCCGGCGGCTGCCACCGTTGCGGTGAGGAGCCCGGCGAGCACGGTGCCGGGAAGCCCGAGGAACAAGAAGAGCACCTGCGCGTACAGCGCGTCGGCCCGTGCCGATGCGAGGGTGGCAGCCAGGTTGTTGCCCACTTTGCCGGTACCGGCGAGGGCCGCGTCGAGGTTGTTCGCGCGCCCGAGGACTTGCGAATACGCGGCCGAGGGGTCGGTGGGCAACGTGTGATCGATGCGGGTATGGATCTGCGTCTTGACGAGGTCGGGCCGCACCTTGGCGAGCGGGTCGAAGATGCGGTGCCATTCGGCGGCGGGAACGAGGAGCACGGTGTCGGGCGGTGCCTGCGCGGTCGTGCCGGGTGGCGCGCCGACTGTTTGGAAGAGCGCGTCCGCCGACGGTAGGTCGACCACACTTGCGGCCTTGATCTTGACGGCCGTCAGGCCGGCGCGCCCGATCGTGATCGTGTCGCCGGGAGCGACATGGAGGTTCGCCGCAGTTTGTTGCGCGACGAGCACTCCGTGCTGCGGTCCGATGAGCGTGCGGATCACCGCGGGGAAGGTCGTCCGGTAGTTGTCGGGGATACCGAGCACGAAACCGGAACCGGTCGTCTGCTGGGTCCCGCCCGTCGTGGCCGAGAGGCTCGTGACCTGTCCGAACTCGACCGGCAACGCGGTCTGCACGCCCGGATAGGCGCGGACATCGTGCAGCAACTGCGAACCGGTGCCGGTGGGGGTGGTCTCGACTTGCCAGTCGACCGGGACGTTCGCGACCGAGCGTTGGGTCATTGTCGACTTGCTGTGCGCAAGGAAGGCGCCGAGCGACGCCAGGAGCGCGACTGCGACCGCGACGCCGGTGGCGGTCGCGGCGACGCGTCCGGCGCGCCGCCGGATCTGGCCGCGGATCCATCCGAGTGTGATCATCGACCAGGTCCGTTGGTGTAGAGGCGACCGTCGGCGACGCGCCACCGGGTCGTGAAGCGCGTCGCGATGTCGTGGTCGTGCGTCGCGATCACGAGCGCGGCGCCGGAACGCTCCGCGGCCGCGATCAACGCGTCGACGACCGCGGCCGCGGTGTCGTGGTCGAGCTGGCCGGTCGGTTCGTCGGCCAGGATGAGTCGAGGGCTTCCGGCGAGCGCGCGCGCGATGGCGACGCGTTGCGCCTGGCCGCCCGAGAGCTCGTCCGGCAGCTTGGTCGCGATGGTGTCGAGACCGAGCGCGCGCAGAGCGGCGAGCGCGGCTTCGTTCGCGGGCGCGCGCTCCGCGCCGGCGAGGAGGAGCGGGAGCGCGACGTTCTCGAGCACGTCGAGCGGCGCCAACAAGCTCGGCGCCTGGAACACGACGGCGACCGGTCCCGGTCGCAGCGGCGCGTCGGCGAGGGCCGGCCATTCGAGCGTTCCGGCAGTGGGGGAGTCGAGCCCGGCCAACAGGTGCAACAGGGTCGACTTGCCCGAACCAGAGGGGCCGACGAGGGCGACCAGTTGACCGGCTTCGATCTCGCACGTCGCGTGATGCAACGCGACGACCGCCGACGATCCGCGGCCGAACGTGCGCGCCAATCCGGCGCACCGCACCAGGGGCACGTTGGTGAACTCTCGGGATACGGGGGTGGAGGAATCGAGGTGTGTCTTCACGCTTCGATCTCCCCGTCACGCAGGCGTACGACGCGATGCGCCTTTTCGGCAACGGCATCGGCGTGGGTGACGACGACGACCGCGTGCCCGGTCGAGGCGTGCTCGCCGAGCAGCGCGACGACGTCGCCCGCGGTCGTCGTGTCGAGCTCACCGGTGGGTTCGTCGGCCAACAGCACGGTGGGGTCGTTGGCGAGGGCGACCGCGAGTCCCGCCCGGGCTGCTTCGCCGCCGGAAAGCGTCGACGGCCATGCCTGCGCCCGGTCGGCCAGGCCGAGTCGCTCCAACAGATGGTCGGTACGCGCCCCGTCGGCCTTTCCCGCGAGTCGTTGCGCGAACAGCACGTTGTCGCGGACGTCGAGGTGGTCGACCAGATTTGCGTTCTGCCACAACACTCCTACGTGACGCGCGCGCATCCGGGCGCGCTCGACCTCGGACCGACGCGACAGCGGGACGCCGTCGATGCGCACCGTGCCGCCGTCCGGTTCGTCGAGGCCGGCGAGACAGTTGAGCAAGGTCGACTTTCCCGACCCCGACGGACCGGTGATCGCCACGAGCTCCCCGGCTTCGACCTGAAACGTCACGCCCGCGAGCGCCACGGTCTCCTCCCCACCGGCATGAAAGAAGCGAAACAGCCGATCGGCTTCGAGCAGCGGCATCGTTCGCTCACTTCCACGTCAGCGAGTCGGTCACGGTCTTCCAGGGATCGACGTTGTCGGATCCCTTCGCGCTCGACAAGGTGAGCGTGACGAGGGTGCCCTTGTGCCAGAACAGATAGCGCTCGACGTCCAAGGTGACCGATTTCCCGGTGACGGCGTCGGTCGCGCTCGTCGCGTTGTACACGAGGCGAACCACGCGGCCCGCCGGGCGGGTGACCGTGTCGACCGTGCCGAGGTGGAACCCGGGAAGCGAGCTCAACTGCGCGGCCGCGGTGGCCCGAGCGCTCGTGACCGACGGCGCCGACGCGGACTTCGTAGTCGACACCGTGATGGAGTTGAAGTTCTGGACGAAGGTCGTTCCGCCCGTGGATACACGCTTCGCCCAGCCCTGCGGATACTTCAACGAGTACCCGCCGGTCGACGGCGTGTAGAGCACGTACACCTGGTTGTCGGGGATGTCGCCCGGCGGAAGCTGCTCTTTCGCATTGGGGTTCGGCCCAGCCGCGACGGTCGTCGGTGTGCCGCCTGTCGAGGTCGAGGCTGCTGTGGTCGAGGAGGTCGACGGCGACGCGGTCTTCGACGACCCGCACGCGGCGAGAACGGCGGTGAGCGCGAGAGAACCGACGATCGCTCGTCGAGAGCTGCGAAGCATCGAGAGACTCCTGTTCGTGGGTGCGAAGCGTCCCGACGATGAACGAGTGTCGCTGAAGGCCGGACCCGCGCCCGGCAAAATTGCGGCAAAACGCCGGATTCCATGCAGGGGTCCTACGCTCGTGGTCGTGCGGCGCGCAGCTCATCTCCTCATCGTCGAAGACGACGAAGGCATCGGTGCCAACCTGCAGCGCGCGCTGGCCGGCGACGATGTCGACGCCGCGTGGGTGCACACGATCGCCGAGGCAGAGGCGCTCGCGCGGGTGCGTCCGCCCGATCTCGTGCTGCTCGATCTCGGCCTTCCGGACGGCGACGGCATCGAGTTGTGCCGCACGCTTCTCGCGGCACAGCCGGCCCTTCCGATCCTCATCCTGACCGCACGCGACACCGAGATCGACGTGGTGATCGGCCTCGACAGTGGCGCGGTCGACTACGTGACGAAGCCGTTCCGGCTCGCCGAGCTCTCCGCCCGCATACGGACTCACCTGCGCCGGGTCGCGCGCGACGACGATCGCATCGTGGTCGGCGACCTCGTCGTGGATCGCGCGGCGCGCGTCGCGTCGGTCGCCGGCGTCGATGTCGAGCTGCGGGCGAAGGAGTTCGACCTCCTCGGACTTCTCGCCGGTGTCGCGGGCAGCGCCTTGCGCAGGGAAGATCTCATGGCGGAGGTCTGGGACGAGCATTGGTTCGGATCGACCAAGACCCTCGATGTCACTGTGTCGACGCTGCGACGGAAGCTCGACGCGGCAGCACCGGGTGCGGTCACGATCACGACGCTGCGCGGGGTCGGCTACCGGCTGGAACGGCCGTGAGACCGCGGATTCTCGGCGCCATCGTCGGGATCGCACTGCTCGCCGTGACCGCGATGGCGATTCCGCTCGCGATCCGGCTCGGCAACGACGAGCGCGGGCAGTCGATCGCGCGCCTCGAGCGAACCGCGGCCGCGACTGCGAGCCGGGTCCCCGATCGGATCGGGCCCGGTACGGCTCTGACCTTGCCCGATCCGGCTTCCGACGGTGACCTTGCCGTCTACGACGCCAATGGGATCCGGCGGGCCGGTGAGGGTCCCGCGCTCGCCGATCCGGTGGTCGTGCGCGCGTTGGCCGGGCACACGAACAGCGGCACCGCGGGCGCTTCCCTCGTGGTGGGAGTCCCGATCGTGCGCGGACTCCGGGTGATCGCGGCGGTGCGCGTGTCGGAGCCGATCGCCGTCACCGACTCGCAGGTGCGCCGCCAGCGCGTCACCATCGTGTTGCTGGGGGCCGCGGCGATCGCGATCGCCATACTCGTGGGCTTGGCCGTGTCGTCGGCCCTCGCGCGCCCGCTGAGGAGGTTGCGCACCGCGGCGACGCGCCTCGGCCAGGGCGACTTCGGTGTGCGGGCACCACGATCCGGTATCGCCGAGGTCGATGACGTCGCCCGATCACTCGACGACACCGCGGCGCAACTCGGAGAGCTCGTCGAACGTGAGCGAACGTTCAGCGCCCACGCCTCCCATCAGCTCCGCACGCCACTTGCCTCCCTACGACTCGCGGTCGAAGCCGAGCTCGCGCGGCCGCGCGCCGACCCGAGCATGGCGTTGGAAGAAGTGCTCGCCGAGACCGACCGCCTCGAGGGCACGATCAACGACCTTCTCCTGTTGGCCCGCGGTACCGCCGAACGCGGTCCCGTAGACCCGGACGCGGTGGCCCGAAGCGCCGAGCGGCGGTGGCACGGCGGTTTCGCGTCGGTCGGCCGCCCGATCCGGGTCCGCTCGCAAGGCGACGCCGGGTCGATCGTGCAGGCGTCGCGCTCCGCACTCGACCAGATTCTCGACGTCCTCCTCGACAACGCGCTCCAACACGGCGCCGGTGTGGTCACGATCTTTGTGCGATCGGCCGGCGAAGGGGGAGTTGTCATCGCGGTAGACGACGAGGGCGCCGGAATCACGGGCAACGCCGACGCGGTGTTCACGACGACCGCGCAAGGCGGGCACGGATTCGGTCTCCCGTTGGCCGCCGCGCTCGCCCACGCCGAAGGTGCACGCCTCCGACTCGCGCACGCGGGACCGCATCCCGTCTTCGAGCTCACGCTGCGGTAACGGACGCGGGCCGGACCGTTCGGTGGCTGCGGCTCTCATCGTCTTCACATGTGAGATCCATATCTTCGAGACATGCGGCTCTTGATCGTCGAGGACGAGGTTCGCATGGCCGCGCTGTTGCGGCGCGGTTTCGTCGAAGAGGGTTACGCCGTCGACGTCGCGACCAACGGCA
Organism: Acidimicrobiia bacterium; assembly: GCA_035996165.1. Lineage (GTDB taxonomy): Bacteria > Actinomycetota > Acidimicrobiia > IMCC26256 > PALSA-610 > PALSA-610. Next base: position 20,417 of record DASYJT010000074.1, on the reverse strand, counting down.
CCGACGCGCTGTGGCTCGCGACGGAAGCTGCGTTCGACACCGTGATCCTCGATGTGATGCTTCCCGGCCTCGACGGCTTCGAGGTGTGCAGAGTCCTGCGCAAGAAGGGTTGTGACGCGCCCGTACTGATGTTGACGGCGCGCGACGCGGTCGAAGATCGCGTGCGCGGGCTCGACGCGGGCGCGGACGACTACCTGACCAAGCCGTTCAGCTTCGCGGAGCTCAGCGCGCGGGTCCGGGCGCTCCTCCGGCGCGGCGCGGGAGCGAGACCGACGGTGCTCGAGGTCGGCGATCTGCGCCTCGATCCCGCGCGCCACCGCGCCGTACGCGGCGACGTGGAGCTCGCGCTCTCGCCGAAGGAGATGGCGCTGCTCGAGCTCTTCATGCGCCATCCCGACGAGGTCATCACCCGCACGCAGATCCTCGACCACGTATGGGACTTCGCGTACGAAGGCCTGTCGAACGTCGTCGACCAGTACGTCTCGTACCTGCGGCGCAAGATCGACAAGCCGTTCGGTCGTGACGATCTCCAGACGGTGCGCGGTGTCGGGTACCGCCTTCGTTCGCCCGCGAGCTGATCCATGCCGATCCGTATCCGCCTGACGATTGCCGCGCTCCTTGGCGCGATCGTGCTGTCGGCAACGGGCGGCGTGGTCTTCCTGCATCAGCTCCGCAACGGGCTGCATGCGTCGGTGGATACGTCACTGCGCACACGGGCCGATGCCCTCGTGCAGAAGGTGCAGGACTCCGGCACGAACCTCGATTTCCAAGACGCCGGGTCGACGCCGCTGCTGGACGCTCGCGAAGCGCTCGCGCAGGTAGTCGCGCCCAACGGCCGGATCGTCGACACGTCCCAAGCGGCCGGTAACACGCCGGCGATCTCGAAGAGCGCGCTCGCCGCCGCTCGCCGGGCAACCGCCTATTCGGAGGGCACGCTCCCCGCCGGCAACCAGGCCGTGCGCTTCCTGGCGACACCCGTTCGACGTCCGGAGGGAACGTACGTCGTGATCGTCGGGACGTCGCTCGCTTCCGCCGACGACGCGGTCGCTCGAGTGCGCGCCGGTCTCCTCCTCGGTGGCGCGGTCACCGTCGTCATCGCCGCGGTCGGTGCGTGGTTGCTCGGCCGATTCGCATTGCGGCCGGTCGAGCGCATGCGGCGAGAGGTCGCGGCCATCTCGGAGTTCGACGCGCACCGCCAGCTCGCCGTTCCGAGCACGCACGACGAGATCGCGCTCCTCGGCCGAACGATGAACTCGTTGCTGAGTCGGCTCCAGGACGCCTTGGCGCAGCAGCGCGCGTTCGTCGCCGATGCAGGTCACGAGTTGCGGACGCCGTTGGCGATCCTGCGTACGGAGCTCGAGCTGGCCGGGCGCCCGGGTCGCGACATCGCCGAGCTCAGGAGCGCGGTGGCCAACGCCGGCGACGAGACCGACCGGCTGACCCGGCTGGCCGAGGAACTGCTCTTCCTGGCTCGGCACGACGAGCGCCGGCCACAGCAGATGCGCGAACTGCAGCCATTGCATCCGATCCTGGAGCGCGCCCGGGAGGGTGCCCGACATCGCCTCGGTGCGCGCGATGTGGAGGCGACGCTCGACGCACCGCACGACCTGGCGGCAACCGTCGTCGGCGACGACCTCCGCCGCGCGCTCGACAACCTCGTCGACAACGCGGTGCGTCACGCGCCGCCCCGCACGCGGGTCGAGCTCAGCGCGGTGCGCGATGCGAATCACATCGTCATCAAGGTCCGTGACCACGGGCCCGGGTTCCCGGTCGAGTTCCTTCCGCACGCGTTCGAGCGCTTCCGTCGCGCCGACGCGAGTCGCGCACACGAGGCGGGCGACGACAGCGGAGCGGGCCTCGGTCTGGCAATCGTCCGCGCGGTCGCGCGTGCACACGGCGGCGACGCCTACGCGACGAACGCGGCCGACGGCGGCGCGGAAGTGTCGCTGCATCTTCCCGTCTGAACGACATTTCGTCCGGAACCGATGTGCAGGACTGAAGATGTGAATGCTCACATCTGCTTCTCACGCCCGGGCAACGCGTGCTCGTTCATCGTGGGACCTCCAACCGTCCATAGGAGGACATCCCCATGAACCGCACTCGAAAGCTTCTCGCCATCGGCGCCACGGTCGTCGGGTTCGGCGGAGCCGGCATCATTGCCGCCGCCGCGCAGAGCTCGACGACCACCAAGCCGGCCGTCGTCACGCCCGCCCCGGCGAAGGACGGCGACACCGTGCAGCAGGGTGACCAGACGACGCCCGATGTTCCGGGCGCCTCCGAGACTCCGGAGCCGGCCGTGAAGTCGGCCACGGCGAAGGCGACCGCGGCGGAGACGCCGGGTACCGAAACGGAAACGGCGAACGACGGGCCCGGCGGACACGCCGATGCTCCCGGAGCCGTCGACCACCAGTTCGACGGTCAGGAGTAAGCCGAACGACGCACCGGGCCGAGTTCCACCCCTCGGCCCGGTGCATCGTCTCTCGGTCGTCTCTCGGTGGTCGTCTTCTATCGGTGGTCGACTGCTCGTTCGAGCTCGGCCTTCGTCATCTTCGACCGGCCGTGGACGTTCTTCTCGCGGGCTTCGTTGTAGAGCTGGTCCCTGGTCCGGCCACCGGCGCCTCGGTGCGAGCGCAGGCCGCCGCGCCGACCCGACGAGATGTCGTCGATCGACGTGCGACTCGCCTCCTTCGCTTCGCCCGCACGCGCCCGCTCCTTGTTCACCGTGCGCGCCGCGATCTCCTCGGCCTTGTCCTCGGAATCGCCGCGGTCGAGCAGGCCGTCCTTGATGTGCTCGTACTGGCGTTCGCGCTTGTCGCTCCACGATCGCTGCGGCATATCGGTCTGCCTCCGGTCGGATCGGCTCGGGTCAGTTCGGGATCAGGTCAGTTGTTGTCGGGATCGAGATCGTCCGCGCGGGTGCGGAGATCCTGGGCGGTAGCCCGGTGCGCCATTGCCGCTTGCCCGTGCTGCTGCGCGGCGACCTGCTCGCGCCGCGCCCGCGCGGCGCGCTCCTCGGAGGTGGCCGCGAGCCGATCGGCTTCGAGCTCATTGGCGCGGGCAGCGGCGCGTGCGTCGCCAGCGCGGCGCCGACGCTCTTCCGTCCGGTGGGCTGCGCCCCGGCGAGCAACCGCGACGCCGATGACGATGAGAACCACGGCAACTATGAGTAACGCAATCGTTGTTGTCATGGAGCGAACGTTCCCGCCGAGAAGCTGCGAGAAACTCGACGTGCACTGGCCGTCTGATGGGCGTCACTGCACGCGCGGTCTGACGTACGCTCCGCGGACGGCGAACAAGGGGGATGACGTGGACGTACGACGAGTGGCGACTGGTCATGACGCGCAAGGGAAGGCGGTCTTCGTCGGAGACGAGTATGTCGCGCCGGTAATGCTGGCGTTGTTGCCGGGCAGCGAGTTCCATCGTTTGTGGGGCGCCGACACGGCCATGACGTTTCCCGACGACGGATCGAAACCAGAAGCGCTTCGCTACTTCCCACCGGTCGGCGGCTTCCGCTTCGGTTTCTTCACGATCCCGCCCGACGAAGGTGCGGGCGCTCCGCCCGACCTCGACATGAGTGCGGCACTGGCCGAGTTCGAGCAGAAGCTCCCGGGCATGGCGGAGCACCTCGAACTGACCGAGCCGGGCATGCACACGACCGCGACGATCGACTTCGGCATCGTCTTGTCGGGACACGCCACGCTCGAGCTCGACGACGGCGCGAAGGTCGTCTTGCACCCGGGCGACACCTACATCCAGAACGGCACGCGCCACCGCTGGTCGAACACCGGTGCGGAACCCGCGGTCGTCGCGGTCGCGCTCGTCGGCGCCCATCATCACAAGGTCGGCTGAGCCGGTGACGCTCGCGCCGTGAAGCGCGCGACACGGGGAGACGTCGTCGTCGTGGGCGGTGGTCTCCTCGGATTGGCGACCGCCTGGGCCTTGCGCGGTCGACGCGACGTGTTGGTGTTGGAACGCGAAGCGGTCGGGCATGCGCGAGCCGGCTCGCACGGAGCGACTCGAATCTTCCGGCTCGGATACGCCGAGCCGCGGTTCGTGGCGATGGCGCAACGCGCGCAGGGTCTCTGGCAGAGGCTCGAAGGCGAGTGTGGCGAAGAGTTGTTGCACCCGACGCCGCAGCTCACCTTCGGACCGGGCGCCGCCGCAGTGTACGAGTCGCTGAGCGCGCGTGGCGTTCCGGTCGAGCGCGTCAGCGCGGCCACGATCGCCGAGCAGTTTCCCGAGTTCGCGGGTCGGGGCGACGCGGTACTGGAAACCACGTCGGCGGTGATCGCGGCCGACCGCACGCTGGCCGCACTGCGAGATCACTGCGGCGCGGAGCTGCGCGAGCACGTGCGCGTGACCCGTGTCGACGACCAACACGTCGAGACCGAGAGCGAGATCATCGAAGCGCGCGCCGTGGTCGTGTGCGCGGGCCCGTGGACCCGATCCCTGGTTCCCGGCGTGAGCACGACGACAACGCTGGAACACGTGGGGTACGTGCGTACCGGCGCGCGACTCCCGATCTTCATCGACTTCACCGAGCCCGCGGTCTACGGACTGCCGACTCCCGGTTCCGACCTCTACAAGATCGCGGTGCACCACGGCGGCCCCGCGATCGATCCCGACAACGCGTTCGCGCCCGACCCCGGTGCCACGGCCGCGCTCCGAGACATGATCGAGCGTTGGATTCCGGGCGGCGAGCTCGTGGAGATCGACGTGTGCCCGTACGACAACACCGCCGACGAGCAGTTCATCGTGAAACGGATCCACGGACTCGTCGTCGGCGCGGGCACGTCCGGGCACGGGTTCAAATTCGGCCCGCTTCTCGGCGAACAGCTCGCCCGGCTCGTACTCGGGTTGTCCGACCCGGCGTGAGCGGGTGGTCGCCGGGAACGGTGTGGTGTCGCCGGCACGAGGGAACACTTCTTCCATGCCCGTTCCCGCCCCGCGCGGCACCAGCGTGTTCAGTGCCGCGATTCATCAGGTCGATCGCCTGACGTCGCGCCCGGCGACCGCCGTAGTGGTTGCGGCGTTGGTCGTCGGCTTCAGCATCGCGCTCGTGATCGCCGGGTTGCCGCCGACCTGGGAAACGGGTTTTGCGACGGCGTGCGCAGGCGTGACGACGGTCATGGTCTTCGCGATCCAGCACACGCAGAGTCGCGAGCAGGCCGCCACGCAACTCAAGCTCGACGAACTGATCCGCGCGCTCCCGGCCGCCGATGATCGTCTCGTGCATGTGGAATCGGGCGCCGACGACGAGCTCGCCGAGTTGGAGCAGCGCCAGATCGAGCACCACATGTCGGTTCGCGCCGAAGACTGACGGCGAATCCGTTTGGGCGCTCACGTGCGGGGTAGCTAACGCACCGAATCGACGGCTGCGGTCACTCGGAAGGAGGATTCCATGTTGGTCTTGGGACTGATCCTGATGCTCATCGGATTCGTCGCCGGCATCCCAGTGTTGTGGACGATCGGCATCGTGTTGGCGCTCATAGGCGCCGTCTTGATGCTCGCCGAGCGCTCCGGCACGAGCTGGGGTAGGCGCTGGTATTGACGCGGATATCAACGCGCACCCGGTGCGCAGGTGTACGTAATCGGGAGCCCGGGCATCGTCGGATGCCCGGGCTCTACGCTTGGGTCATGTGCCGAAACATCACTGAGCTCCGCGGTCTCGAACCTCCGGCAACGCGCGAGGAGATCGAGGCGGCCGCCCGTCAATACGTCCGCAAGGTGACGGGTATCACTCGCCCGAGGATCGATGTCGCCGGTTCGATGGAGGCGGCAGCTCTCCAGATCGCCGACATCACCGAACGCCTGCTTGCGGAAGCGCCGGCCCGGCGTCAGCCGCCGCAGAAGTTGCCGCCGCTGCGCCGACCCGAGGTGCGCGTGCGTTTGGGTCTCGAGCCGTTCACCGGGTAGCTGCCAGGCGCGCGGTTACGGCGAAAGAACCCGAGTCGACGAGATCTTGCATGTGAGGGGGCCCTTCGCGTTGAGGGTGCCGTTCGCGTGCCAACTTGCATGCGCGCCGGGCTCGACCTTCGCCACCGCGGCCAACCCGTCGCCGACGTTGTTGCCGGACGCGTCGGTGAACGTGACGTGGATCGTGTACGCGCTCGCTTTGCTGCTGTGATTCACGATCGTGCCGCGTGCGGTCGGGTGTCCACCCGTAGGACTGCTGCACGACGAGACTGTGACGTCCTTCGCGGCGGCTTTGCTCGACGAGCAGCCGGCGAGGAGCGCGAGCGCACACGCAGTCGCGCTCGTGACGGCAAGAGCTCTCACCCGTCGACTATGCCCATACCGAAGACATTCCACGCTTAGAGCCGGCGGGTCGGGGGGAAATGACTTCTATGGACGTGGTACGAGCCATAGCGCGCCCGATGTTGGGAAGCATGTTCGTGTACGGCGGGCTCGACTCGGTGCGGTCACCGCAGAGGAAGGTGGCGAAGGCGAAGCCGGTCGTCGAGCCGGTCGTCGACTCGCTCGAGCTGCCGGGCGATATCGAGACGTGGGTGCGCGTCAACGGCGCGGTCCAGGTCGCGGCCGGTCTCGCGCTTACCTTCGGCAAGCTGCCGCGGCTCGCCGCGTTGACTCTCGCGGCATCGCTGGTGCCGACGACGCTGGCCGGGCACCGGTTCTGGGAAGAAGACGACCCGACCGTGCGCGCGACTCAACGCGTGCACTTCCTCAAGAATGTCTCGATGCTCGGTGGCCTCTTGATCGCGGCGGACGACACCGGCGGTCGGCCTTCGATTCCCTGGCGCATTCAGCGGGCGGCGGGACGAGCGCACGACCGCCTCCCGGAACTCGTCCACGACTGAGCGTCGCAACCCGCACGCTCCGAAGCCGTCGCGACCGGTGGTCGAGGCCGGCCGCGATCGGTTCGAAGGCGAACACGCTCAGATCCCCCGACCGCTATCGGTCGCGGTGGAGCTTGTCCTTGACGTCGTCGATGAGATCCTTGGCCTTGTCTTCGGCGCCTTCAATGAAGTCCTTGGCCTTGCCGGCCGCGCGGTCGGTCTTGCCCTCGCGCTTGAGACGGTCGTTGTCGGTCACGTCTCCGGCCGCTTCTTTGACCCGGCCCTTGAGGTCGTCGGTGTTCGATGACATGGGTGTGTCCTCCTCTGCGCGCCCGCGTGAACGGGGCGGCTGTCCGTGATGTGCCCGTCTTGTGTACCCACCGGCTCGGCGATGCATCCCCCCTCGAACGGGTGATTCGATTCGTGCATGCGATGCGGCGGCGACGGGTATTGCGTTCGCCGTGCCCGATCCATCGCCTCAACTTCCTCGGCCCCGCGGTCCGGTCAGCGAGTCGGTCATCGCGGCGTTGCGACGCGATCCCGGTCCGGTCCGCGTTCCGAGCTTCGACCAACTCGACGCGTTCGCCGACGATCTACAACTCGCGTTGTGGTGTTGCTACGAGTTGCACTACCTCTCATTTTCCAATGTGGACGACGGTTGGGAGTGGGAACCGGGACTCCTCGCGATCCGCCGCGAGCTCGAGCGCAGCTTCACCGCGCGGCTCGTCGACGAGATCGGACCCGTGGCTCGCGTTCCGCGCGCCGAGGTCGGCCCGGCTCTCTGCGATCTGGCGAACGGCGAAGGGCCGTCGCTGTCGGCACACATGCTCGCCCATGCGACGCGCAGCCAGATGCGGGAGTTCGTCGTCCATCGGTCGATCTACCAACGGAAGGAAGCCGATCCGCACACGTGGGCCATCCCGCGCCTGCGGGGGCGCGCCAAAGCCGCAATGGTGGCGATCCAGCACGACGAATACGGCGAGGGCCGCGCGGCCTCGATGCACGCGGAGCTCTTCGCGACGACGATGCGCGCCTTCGACCTCGATCCCGGCTTCGCCGCGTACGTCGACGCCGTCCCGGGTGTGACGCTCGGGACCGACAATCTGGTGACGATGTTCGGATTGCACCGGGCGTGGTTTGCCGCGTGCGTCGGTCATCTGGCGTTGTTCGAGATGAGCTCGGTCGGTCCGATGGGCCGGTACGCCGGCATTTTGCGCCGTCTCGGTGTCGACGCTGAAGCGTGCCGGTTCTACGACGTGCACGTCGCGGCCGACGAGGTCCATCAGCACGTGGCGTTGGACGAGTTGGTCGCCGGTCTCCTCGAAGACGATCCCGACCGGGCCGGCGAAGTCTTGTTCGGCGCCCGCGCCTTGAGCGAGGTCGAGCGCCGCTTCGCGGTGCACCTGCTCGATTCGTGGTCGGACCGGCGGAGCTCGTTGCGCCCGACGGCCGCGGCGAACCGAGTACGCGCGGCGTCCTGATTGTTGCGTGTCCTGACTACTGCGTCACGACGAGCGCGATGGCGGCGGCCCCCATCACGGCGACCGTCAGCCATCCGATCGTTGCCGCGAGCCGGCCATTGACGTAGTCGCCCATCAGGCGGCGGTTGCCGGCGATGAGCATCACCACGACCAGGAACGGCGCGGCCGCGAGGCCGTTCACCATCGCCACGACCACCAAGAGAGCGATCGGGTTGACGCCGAGCAGGCTGAGCGCCGCACCGCCGAGCGTTCCGACTGCGACGAGCACGTAGAAGATCGGGGCGTCGCGCGGCGACCGGGAAAAGCCCCAACGACGGCCGACGAGACCGGAGATCCCCGCCGCCGCGGAACCCGCCAGCACGGGTATTGCCAGGAAGCCCGCGCCGATCAACCCGACGGCGAACAATGCCGTCGACACACCGCCCGCGAACGGGCGGAGTGCGGCCGCCGCCTGCGCCGCGCTGTCGATGTTGACCGATCCGCTCTTTCCGAGGGTCGACGCGGTAGCGACGATGATCGAGAACATCACGATGTTCGAGAACGCCATCCCGACCCCGACGTCGAGGCGGCTCGTGCGCTGCTTCAGCCGCGCCGCCGACCGCGAGCGGGCGGGCAGTGGTTCCGGTCGGTCGCCACCCTCCGGTTCCCGGCGGAGGTCTTCGATGCGGTGTGCGCTCTGCCAGAAGAACAGATACGGACTGATCGTCGTTCCCAACGTCGCGATCAGCAACGCGATATAGCCCTTCGACAGCTGTACGTGCGGCACGAGCGTGTGCCCCGCGACCGCACTCCAATCGACGTGCGCGAACACGATGACACCGAGGTACGCGAGTAACGCCGATGCCAGCACTTTGAACACGCGCGCGATCAGGTCGAACGACCCGGTCATGACGAGAACGGTGATGCCGATTCCCGATCCGACCGCCCAGAACGTCTGTGGACCGGCGTTCAACAGTTGGGCGCCCGCGCCGACCGCGACGAGGTCGGCGGCGATGTTCAGGACGTTCGCGAGGAGTAGCGCTCCGAGGAGCACGGCAACGACGGCGCGACCGAACGTCCCGAACCGTCGGCGTGCGAGGGCGCCGAGGCTCTCACCGGTTGCGAGGGCTGTGCGGTCGCAGATCTCCTGCACGCCGGCCATCAGAGGGAAGGTCATCAACGACGTCCACAGCAGCCCGTACTTGAACTGCGCGCCGGCCTGCGCGTAGGTGGCGACACCGGATGGATCGTCGTCGGAAGCGCCGGTGATGAGGCCCGGACCGAGCGCGTGCATATACGCGCGCCAACCGCTTGGCGACGTGCGATGCGAGGCGTCGTCGCGCTTCGATCCGGGTTCGATCGGTCCCTCGTCCGCGTACGGTGTCGGGTCGGTCCGCGTCATCGGCTTCAGGCGGGTTGAGAGTGATCGACCCGCCGGGCACGAGCGACCTCGCGACGATAGGTGTCGAGGAAATAGATCTTCGCTTCGGTCGCGCGTTCGGAAGCGAGCGATCTCGCGCCGGGGAACTCCACGATCTGGGACCGTCGCCTCTCGGACCGGATCTGGTTCGAGCTCAACGCGAACGCGACGACGACCAAGGTCAGGGCGAGCACTATCGCGACGGCCACTTGTCACCTCCGGCGGTCGACCTCCGGTCGGGAGGACGATGTGCCCGCACATCTACCCAGGAGGCGTGAGCGCTAACTCGGCCGGGCCTCCGGTTTCAGATGTTCCGGACGTGCAGCCTGACCGTCGTTCCCGAGTCCTCCCGCGAGCGGATCTGGACGAGGTCGCAGAACTGGTTCGCAAGCCAGATCCCGTAGCCGTGGATCGCTCCGGGATCGGGTCGGAGCCGACCCACGAGCGGATCGGTGATGTGGCCGGAACCCCGGATCTCGCAGACAAGGTGGCCGTTGTCGGTCCAGATCCGGACCTCGCCTCCGCCCTCACCGTGGAGCACGGAGTTCGTGGCAATCTCCGAAGCGGCCACCACGAGCTCGGCGCGCCGGCCGAGCTCGAGGCCGAAGTCGGTGGCCTGGTCGCGGACGAAACGGCGGAGCGCCGCCAACCGGCGCACGTCGAACGCAAACAAGGACGCGGCATCCGGCGCAGGGGGGAGCGGGAGGGAAAAGCCCGCCGCATGCTCGATCTCGTGATCGTGGCCGGGCGTACGACCGGCACCGTCGCAGACGAACGGATGGTTCTGCACGGCCCGTTCGATGACCGGACTCGGAAGCGACGCGGTGTCGTACGGGCACATCAACCAAAAGTCCGCCACGCCGTCGAACGCGACGTTGAGGAGCGCTTCGTGGATGTGGCACTCGACCAGGGCGGTTTCGCTGCGCTGCGCGGAGATTGGTTCGCCGATGCCTCGCCGCGCGCGGCCCGGCGTGTCATGGCGGGTGACGAAGTCGCGCCACGCCTGGATGATGAGTGCCGGATTGCGGCCGACGTCGGCCATATCTGCGAACAGCACGCGATCGGCGTCGGCGCCCAGCGCGGCGCGCAGGCGGCGAATCTTCGGTGCGTCCACCACGGTCAGCACCGACTCGTCGCGAGCCAGGCCGTCGCGAATGAACGCCGAGGTGCGTTCCGTGAACTCGTCGTCACCCGAATACAGGAGCGCTTCGTGGACGAACGATCGGGCCGCCGGATGGCGGTCGACGACGGTCACTCGGAACCGTCCGGCGCGACGACCGTGCGCAGGAAGGGCAGAAGCAAGGGCTCGCCGCGGATCACGAATTCGAGACCGGCATCGTCGAGCCGGCGCGCGAAACGGTTGAGCACCTCGACCCCGCAGTGGTCGATGAAGTCGAGGCCGCTCAGGTCGAGTGTCACGGGATCGTGGTCCGCTTCGCACGACGCGAGCGCCCGATCGAGCACCGGGGCGCCGAACGCATCGACCTCGCCCGTCAAGAACAGCACGTTGTCGTCGGTGAACAGGGCGAACGGTGCGACGTGCTCGGGCGCATGCCGCAACGGATGCAGGCACGCGAGGTCGGAGACCAGGTCGTCTCCGAGCACGGAACGGTCCATGCCGCACAGCGCGGCGAACGGGTGCGTCGCCGTGTATTCGTCGACGAGATGTTCCCACCGCGTGTACCCGGCGCGCAGCGTGGGCTCGCGCAGCACACCGGTGACGTCGGCCGCGATGCGGAGCCCGTGGAAACCGGCGTCGAGCGCGCGGTGCAGGGCTCGGTCGAGCGCGCCGATGTGACCGGCGGCGACGACGTCGGCCCAGGAATCGGCGACGTGGTCAAGTGACTTCACGATCAGCTGTCCGCGTTCGATCAACGCGTCGAGGTCGCCGAGCGCCTGCAGCTGTTCGGTCTCGGGCGCGGCAGTGTGGAACCGAACGAACATAGCGCGCTGCCCGAGCGCCAGGCCGTCGGCAAGGAACGCGAGCGCGGCCCGCTCGAACTCCGCAGGGGTCGAGTACGCCAGACCGACGTGCTCGTGGGAGCCGAGTCCTGCGGCCGATTCCACGATTCCGGACGCTCGCACGCGGGTCATCGTACCCGGGTCGTTCTGCCGTGTCGGTGGGGAAGGGCACCGCGCTACGCGGCGCCGGTCGAAAGCCGATGAAGGGAGCCCGCGCGGGGCCGCACGGTTCGGGGCGACCGACCGGAGGAGGATTCCATCGGGTCGGGGCGCGTCGCCGGGGAGTCCTCGACGTCGAAGAGTGAGTGGAGATCGCTCAGCTCCAGCATCCGGGTGAGGATCGACGGCGCGAAAATGGCGACCCGGCCGTCGACGGCGTGCAAGCGCGCCGCCAGCTCGGCCATCGCCCGCAGGCCGCCGATGTTGCAGAAGCGCAGTCCCGACAGGTCGATGGTCACGGTGCGGACGCCCCGCTCCACGAGGGAGTTCAGGACACCGGAGAACGCGGGGACGCTCAGGGCGTCGAGCTCACCGTGCAACGACAGCCGCGTGGCGTCTGCTTGATATTGGAAGTCGATGCCGAACTGAGGGCATTCGCTCTCGAATCGAGCCATGCGGTTCGCCTACCCGATGCGGCCGCAACCCGAAACGCCGGGCGGGCTGCGGCTCCCGGGCGGGCCGAGGCTCGATCGCAAATCCGGGCGACGGATCCCTCGATGGATTTGATCGATTTCATGAGACGCTCGGGCCGATTAATCTCGCGCGCTGCGGTAGTCGCGTTGGGACATTGAGCCGAAGGGGGCAACGCGTGGTGATCGGTACCGATGTCGCGCCGGGCCAAGCGGCTCCGTTCGGCACCGAACCCCACGGCGAGATCCCGACGGGGGCCGATGGCATGCCCGCCGCCCCGCGGCAACGCCTGCTCGGCCTTCGCCCCGTGCCGATCATCGTGCTCGTGGTCGGCCTGGCCATCACGTTGGCACTCGCGCTCACGGCGCGAGCACTGCACGACAACAACGAGAATCACCTGCTCCAGCAGCGAGTCAACGAGGCAGTGACGGTGATCACGGCCGCGTCGGCGAACACCCAGACGCCATTGTCGTCGGCCGCGATCCTCGCGGACGGTACCCAGGCGAGCCCGGCGGCGTTCACGAGACTGATGAAGCCGCTCGCGACCGGGAGACCATTCGTGTCGGCGTCGATCTGGGTTGTGCGCGACCGCAACCCGCGGCCGGTGGTCGTCGTCGGCGCCAAGCCGCAGCTGGCTGCGCAACCGGTCGCCGAGATCCGCGCCTTCCTCGATCGCACGCGGCATTCGAAAACGATGACCGTGCGAGATCTCCTCGATGCGAAGCGGCGCGGCCTCGGGTACGGCTACAGCGCCGGCCCGAACGACAAGTACGTCGTGTACGCGGAGAGCTCCCTCCCGCAGAACCGCCGCGCCGCGGTCGAATCGAATTCCGCCTTCTCCGATCTCGATTACGCGATCTATCTCGGCACGACCGACGATCCGCGGCGCCTGTTGGCGGCCAGCGTCGGTGATCCTCGATTTCCGGGTCGCTCCGCGGCCGGCACCATTCCGTTCGGCGACGCTCAGCTCCGCATCGTCATGGCGCCGCGTCGCGAGCTCGGTGGCAACCTGTTGGCGCGGCTGCCCTGGCTGATCGGCGGCATCGGCCTCGTTCTCGGACTGGCTGCCGCGCTGCTCACCGAACGCCTCGTGCGGCGCCGAGCGTACGCCGAGCAGCTCGCCCGGTTGAACGCTCGTTTGTTCAGCGAACAGCGCAGCGTCGCCCAGACATTGCAACACAGCCTGCTCCCGGCGGAACCACCCGAATTCCCCGGTCTCGACCTCGCGGTGCGCTATGTGCCGGGCGTCGACGGTGTCGATGTCGGCGGCGACTGGTACGACGTCATCGGCGTCGGCGACGGACGGGTCATCGTCGTCGTCGGTGACGTGTCGGGGCGCGGGCTCCGGGCCGCGACCGTGATGGCATCGTTGCGTTACTCCATTCGGGCGTACGCCGCGCAGGGCGACCCACCCGAGGCGATCCTCGCGAAGCTGTCGAAGCTGATCGACGTCCGGCGCGACGGGCATTTCGCGACGGTGCTGTGCGGCCTCGTCGACGTTTCCGCGCGGCGCGTCACCTTCGCGAACTCGGGCCACCCGAATCCGCTCTTGGTGACCGGTACGCACGCGGAGTTCGCCGTCACGAACGTCGGTCCGCCGGTCGGTGTCGCGGCCAACGAGATGCGACCGGTAACGGTGACCGTTCCCCCGGACGGGTTTCTGCTGATGTACACCGACGGGCTCTTCGAACGCCGGGGCGAGAACCCAGACGTCGGGCTCGAGCGTCTGCGCGACGCGGCCACGGGTTACGACTCGCTCGAGCGTCTGCTCGACGGGCTGCTGGGCGTGCTCACCCCCGACGGAGGAAACGATGACACTGCGATTCTGGCGGTGAGATGGCTCCCGTAGAGGACGACACGACTCCGCTCGGTTCCGTCGAGCTCGCGCAGGAGCCCTCGGGCGCGCGCGTTGTCAGGCTCATCGGCGAGATCGATATCTCGAACGCGCATTCACTCGGCGCACAGCTCGACGCCTTCGTCGGCGATGGCGGCGGCCGCATCGTTGTCGACCTGGCCGCGCTCGAGTTCATGGACAGCTCCGGCATCGCGATGCTGCTCCGCGCCGCCGGGAGCGTCGACTCAATCGAGATTCGCAACGCCACCACCGTCGTACGCCGCATCATCGAATGCGCGGGCCTGGCCGACGTGCTCCGGATCGAGCCGTGACCCAACGCCGCACCTTTTCCGGTACCGCCGCGTCGGTACGCGAAGCGCGGCGATTCGTCCGGGACGCGATCGGGAGCGTCCCGGAGTCGATCGGTGAAGCGGTCGCGATCGCCGCGTCCGAGCTGGCGACGAACTCCGTGCGTCACGCGGGCACCGATTTCACCGTCGAGGTGGAACGAACTGCGGAATGGGTGCGAATCGGCGTGCGGGATACCGGTGGCGGGGTGCCGACCCTGCGCCTTCCCCCAAGCTCCGAACCAACGGGACGCGGCCTCCTCCTCGTCCGGGAGCTCGCCGACGACTGGGGTGTCGATGAGCCCGACGAGGGTCCCGGCAAGTGCGTCTGGTTTGCCATCCGGGTGACTTCGCAACGCGACGAGAAGGGCGTGAGCGCATGATCCCGGGCCTGTCGAAGAGCGCCGCTCACGCGCACGGCTGCACTTCTGCCGCGGCGCGGGAGGGCGCGCGCTGCGTTTCGGAGGTCTCATCGTCCGCATGCGGGTTGCGGCGGGGGTGGGGCGGGAATCCTCAACATGTTGTTACAACGTGCCTGCCACCCGATCGCAAACTCCCCGGCCGCGCCGGCTGAAGCCCGCCGGTACGTCGGGGAAGCTCTCGCGGGCGCGCCCGTAGAAGTAGTGGACGCGGTCACGCTGATGGTTTCCGAGCTCGCGACGAACTGCGTGCGATACGTCGACACCGATTTCACCGTGTCGATCGAACGCTCCGCGAGCCAGGTGCGGGTGGATGTCGCCGACGAGGGCGGCGGCGTGGTGTCGTTGCGGCGGCCGCAGACAACCGACCCGACCGGCCGCGGCCTCAATATCGTCGACAAGTTGTCGGACGAATGGGGCGTCGACGCCAACGCCGATCACGGAAAGAACGTCTGGTTCACGCTGGGACTGGACCGCCGTCGCGAGCCGGCGTGTTAAAGATCCGCCGCGCGGGGTACCAAAACCTCATCACAGTCAGAACTCGAATCGAGCGACCGGAGGCTGGGATGCGAGAACCCGACATCACGGACGAGCCGGAGTCACGCATCGTGCCGAAAGCGGAGCCCGACTTCTTTGATCGCATCTTCGACGAGGCTTCCGACTCGCTGCGCGACGGCAAGCGCTTCGCGCCCGACGCGATCGAGATGACATTCGCGGAGCCCTCGACGGCACGGTGACCTCCCGAATCGTGACCTGAGCTCAGGCCAATCGGACGGCGACCTGTTCGACGCGGTTGCGACCCATCTGCTTGGCGCGGTACAGAGCGGCGTCCGCCTCTTGCAGCACTTCCTGTGCCGTCTCGATGTGCCCGGAATCGAGGACGGCCAGACCCGCACTGAATGTCAAAACGCCGGGCGGGTTGCCCGTGTGCACGATGCCGAGGCTTTCCAGTTTGAGCCGCATTCGCTCGATGACCGTCGCGCTCGATGCCATCGACTGTTCCGGGAAGACGCACACGAATTCGTCGCCTCCGAAGCGGTAGAGCTCGTCGCCGGCCCGGATCTGGTCTTGGAGTAGCGACGCGAACGTCTGGAGCGCGGCGTCGCCCGCCGGGTGCCCGTAGGTGTCGTTGTACGCCTTGAAGTGGTCGACGTCGACGACCGCTATGCAATAGCGGTGCGCGTAGCGGACGACTCGGGCTTCGAGGAGCTCGAGGTCCTGTTCGAACGCGCGCCGGTTACCGAGCCCGGTCAGCGGGTCCTGGCGGGCGAGCGCGGTCAGCTCGTGGTTGACGAGCCGGAGATGCTCCTCGGACGACTGCGCCTCGCGTGCTTGCAACGCCAGCGCCTCGACCTTCCGGAACAGCCGGGCGAAGACCGCGACCTTCGCGCGCAGCTGATCGGGGGGCACCGGCGCGAAGATGAAATCGACCGCGCCTTGCGCGTAGAGGTCTTCGGTGACGATCTCATCGCTGCCGTACGCGGTGATGAAGATGATCGGCGTCAGTTCCGACTGTTGGCGTTTGCGAATGAGCGCCGCAGTCTCGAACCCGTCCATGATCGGCATGCGCACGTCGAGCAGGATCACCGCGAAATTCTGGTCCATGATGCGGCGCAGCGCCGCCAGGCCGGAATCGGCTTCGACGATCTCGTGGCCGAGCGGACCCAGCACGGCCTTGAGCGCCAGGCGCTTGGCGGCGTTGTCGTCGACGACGAGGATCGGCACCGGCGTCAGGGGAGCGGGCTGCGCCGGCACGGCTTCCCTTTCGGCGTCGACCGACACGGTGCTCATTGCGTCGACGGGTGGTTGGACGGCGGGGTCGCCGAGCGGGACGGCGGGAGCCAGGGTCCGATCGCGGCGATCAGCTCGTCGGTGTTCACCGGCTTCGGCACGTAGTCGTTGGCGCCGGCCTCGATACATCGTTGCCGTTCGCCCGGCACGACCTTGCCCGTCACCGCGATGATCGGGACGGTCTTGAAGCGTTCGAGTCCGCGGATCGCGCGCATCGTCTGGTAGCCGTCCATGCCCGGCATCATGATGTCGGTCAACACGAGGTCGATATCCGGCGTGCGTTCGAGCAGGCCGAGCGCGGCGGAGCCGCTCTCGGCGACCGTGACCTCGGCCCGACCGCGCTCGAGGAGCGCGCTCAGCGCGAACACGTTGCGGAAGTCGTCGTCGATGACGAGGATCTTGCGGCCTTCGAAGGGGGCGTCGTCCAGCCCGTTGTGTTGACTGCGGTCGGGCTTGTCGACTTCGCGGCTCGCCGCGACGAGGGAGAGCGCGCGTTCATGGGTGGGAGGGGTGTCAGGACTCGCCGGCTTGGTCTTCGTGCCGCCGAGCGGCAGGTACACGGTGAAGGTGCTCCCTTGGCCGGGCGCGCTCGTCAAGGTGATCTCGCCGCCGAGCAACCCGACGAGCTCGCGACTGATCGACAGGCCGAGACCGGTGCCGCCGTAAAGGCGGGCGGTGGTGCCGTCGCCCTGCGCGAACGCTTCGAAGATGCGGTGTTGTTGCAGCTCGTCGATCCCGATGCCGGTGTCGCGCACGGCGAAGGCCAAGACGGCAGGCGCGGAGGTTAGTGATTCGGCCTCTCGGCTCCACCCGGAGTCGGCGACCGAGATGTGCAGACCGACCTCGCCGCGCTCGGTGAACTTGAACGCGTTGGCGATGAGGTTCTTCAACACCTGGCGGATCCGCGTGGGATCGGTGACGAACTCCGTCGGGCATTCGGCGGCGAGCGCGAGCGAGTAGGCGATGCCTTTGGCGCGGGCCACGTGGTCGAACTCGCGTACCAGGTCGTCGTGGAGCAGTGCGAGCGGGACGTCGGTCATCTCGACGCTCGCAGTGCCGGACTCGACCTTCGCCAGATCGAGGATGCTGTTGAGCAGACCCAACAGATCGCGCCCGGAAGCGAGGATCACCGCGGCGTACTCGATCTGCGTATCGGTCATGTTGTGCTCGGGGTCGTCGGCGAGCTGCTCGGCGAGGATCAAGAGACTGTTCAGCGGTGTCCGCAGCTCATGCGACATGTTCGCGATGAACTCCGACTTGTATTTGGACGAGACCGCGAGCTCGGAAGCCTTCTCCTCGACGAGACGCTTCGATTGTTCGACCTCTTCGTTTTTCTGCTCCGCTTCGTTGTTGCGGTCGGCCAGCAGGCTCGCCTGTCGTTCCAGGTCTTCGTTCGACTCCCGCAGTTCCTCTTGTTGCGAGCGCAGCTCTTCGGCCTGTGACTGCGATTGGCGGAGCAGGTTCTCGGTGAGGGTGTTGGCCTCGATCGTGTTCATGGTCAGGCCGATGCTCTCCGGGAGCTGTTCGAGGAACGCCTGATGCGTGACACTGAAGGGCGAGAACGACGCGAGCTCGACAACCGCGCGCACTGCACCCTCGAACAGGACCGGTAGCACGATGATGTTGAGCGGAGGCGACGACCCCAGACCGGAGTTGATGCGGACGTAGTCGCCGGGAACCTCGGTCAGGAGAATGCGAGTCTTCTCCTTGGCGCACTGACCGACGAGGCCCTCGCCGATGCGGAAGGTCGTCGACAGGTGCTTGCGCTGTTCGTAGCCGTAACCCGCGGTGAGCTCGAGCACCGGTTCGGTGTCGTCGGTGGGATTGGTCATGGAATAGAAGACGCCGTGTTGCGCGGAAACGAGAGGTGCGAGCTCGGAGAGGATCATGCTCGACACCTCGGCAAGGTCGCGCTGACCTTGGAGCATGCGCGTAAAGCGTTCGCGATTCGTCTTCAACCAGTCCTGCTCGATGTTCTCGCGCGTCGTCTCGCCGAGCGTGCGGATCATCTCGTTCAGCGCGTCCTTCAACACGGCCACTTCGCCGCTCGCCTCGACGCGCACCTGACGGGTGAGGTCTCCCTCGGTGACTACGGTCGCCACGTCAGAGATCGCCCGGACCTGGTTGGTGAGGTTGGCGGCCAGTTGGTTGACGTTGTCGGTGAGGTCCTTCCAGACGCCGCTGACCTCCGTCGACTGCGCCTGGCCGCCGAGCTTTCCCTCGACGCCGACTTCGCGAGCGACTCTCGTTACCTCGCCGGCGAAGGCGTTGAGCTGGTCGACCATCGCGTTGACGGTGTTCTTCAACTCGAGGAACTCGCCCTGGACGTCGATGGAGATCTTTTTGCTCAGGTCGCCGTTCGCCACCGCGGTGGTGACCTCGGCGATGTTTCGCACCTGACCGGTCAGGTTGCGCGCCATCAGGTTCACGTTGTCGGTGAGGTCCTTCCAGACGCCGCCGACTTCGATCGTCACCGCGGCCGCTTGCCCGAGCTTGCCTTCCGTGCCGACCTCGCGTGCGACGCGTGTGACCTCGGAGATGAAGCCGTTCAGCTGGTCGACCATCGCGTTGATCGTGCTCTTGAGATCGAGCATCTCCCCGCGAACGTCGGCGGAAACCTTCTTGCTCAGATCGCCGTCGGCGACCGCGCCGATAACGCGCTGCATCTCGCTCGTGGGTCGCACCAAGTCGTCGATCAAGTTGTTGACCGAGTCGATCGGACCGG
Organism: Acidimicrobiia bacterium; assembly: GCA_035996165.1. Lineage (GTDB taxonomy): Bacteria > Actinomycetota > Acidimicrobiia > IMCC26256 > PALSA-610 > PALSA-610. The sequence continues at coordinate 1,032 of DASYJT010000074.1, read as the reverse complement.
ACCATCGCGCGGTCATGCCGCCGCGTTCGATCCGCTGGGAGAGCCTGCCCTGCTTGCCGACCATCTCGCTGACGCGCGCCAACTCGGAACAGAACGTCTCGTTGACCGATACGAAATCGTTGAACCCGTCGGCCACTTTGCCCGCGAGGCCCGTCCAACCGAGCGGCATGCGCGCGGAGAAGTCGCCGCGCTTGAGCTGTTCGAGAAACGCGAGGAGCACGTCGGCGTCGACGGTCTCGGCCGCGCTCGGGCCGTCGGCCCTGCCGTTGCGGGTCGCAGCCGTAGCAGTCATCAGTGCCTCCGGGAGGACGAGTGGAATTACGTGTGCGATCCGACCGCGCCGACGTGATCGAGCGCGACCTCGGCTTCGGCAGCCCCGACGGGTCGGGCAAACAGATAGCCCTGTGCGCGCGAGCACCCGAGGCTGACGAGGCAGTCCCGTTGCAGCTCGGTCTCCACGCCTTCGGCGACCGTCGTGAACCCGAGCGTGTCGGCGAGGTTGACCACCGCGGCGACGATGGCGGAATCCTCGAGGTCTTTGCCGAGACCGCCGACGAACGTGCGGTCGATCTTCAAGATGTCGACCGGGAAACGCCGGAGGTACGCCAACGACGAGTACCCGGTGCCGAAGTCGTCGATGCTCATGCGTACGTCGAGCGCGCGCAGCGACTCCAGGATCTTGATCGTTCGGGGCGCGTCGTCCATCAGGACGCTCTCGGTCATCTCCAGTTGCAGGTCTTCGGGCGCGAGATCGGAGTCGTGCAGCGCGGACGTGATCAGTTGTGGGAGATCGGATTGCGCGAGCTGCGCACCCGAGAGGTTCACCGACATCGTGAGACGCGGCCAGCGCGGATCGCGGGTCTGGAAGCGCTTGGCCTGCATGCACGCTTCGCGCAGGACCCATGCACCCAGCGGGATGATGAGGCCCGATTCCTCGGCGACAGTGATGAACTCGTCCGGACCGAGCAGACCTCGAGCCGGATGCGCCCAACGTACGAGGGCCTCGTGACCAACGACTTGACCGTCGACGAG
>DASYJT010000073.1:0-3478 GCA_035996165.1 Acidimicrobiia bacterium | reverse complement strand
GAGGACGCGCCGGAGTGCGGCGACGCGCAGCGTGTCCATGCCCTGTTCGACCGCGACGCGTTCGATGTCGGCGCTCGGCGCCTTTTCGACGATGAGGCGGGTGATGTCTTCGGTCACCGGCATGATCTCGAAGATGGGGGCCCGCCCTCGGTAGCCCGTCTTGCGGCAGTTCGCGCAGCCGCGCGGAGAACGGAGGTTGATGCCCTCGGCGAGGATCGCGTCGGTCGCGCCGAGCCGTCGTAGCAACTCCATGTCGGGTTCGATCGGTGTCGCGCAGGTGTCGCAGAGTTTGCGGGCCAGACGTTGCGCGGCGATGCATGACACCGCGGAAGCGACGAGGTACGGCTCGACGCCCATGTCGATGAGCCGGATGGGCGCGGCTGCGGAACGGGTGGCGTGCAATGTCGACAGCACGAGGTGGCCGGTGATCGACGCGTCGGCGGCAATGCGTGCGGTCTCGGCGTCGCGAACCTCGCCGACGAGGATCACGTCGGGGTCGGCGCGCAGTGTCGAACGCAGCGCGCTCGGGAAGGTCATGCCCGCGCGGGCGTTGATCTGGATCTGCTTGACGCCGTCGAGGCGGTACTCGACGGGGTCTTCGACCGACACGATGCTCTTGTCGCGCGTGTTCACCGACGAGATCAGCGCGTAGAGCGTCGACGACTTTCCGGATCCGGTCGGTCCGGTCACGAAGATCGCACCCTGGGGCGCGTGGAACGCGCTGACGAACCGTTCGCTTTCGTACGGCGAGAGCCCGAGGCTGGCAAGGTCCATCGCGCCGCGCACCGGGTCGAGGAGCCGGAGCACGACCGACTCGCCCGCCGCGGTCGGCACCGTCGCGATGCGGACGTCGATCGGGCGACCCTGCACGCTCAACGAGAAGCGGCCGTCCTGCGGGAGGCGGTTCTGGGCGATGTCGAGGCTGCCCATGACCTTGAGGCGGCTGACCATCGGGCGCAATACGTTGAGCGGCGCTTCCGACGTGTCGTGGAGGATGCCGTCGATTCGCATGCGGATCATGACGCTGCGCGAGGCGGGCTCGATGTGGAGGTCGGACGCGCGGTCGGCGACGGCCTTCTCGAGCAGTGCGTGTACGAGCTTGACGACGGGCGCGTCGTCGACGAGCGCGCCCTTGCCGCCGATCTCGGCCTCGACGTCGTAGTCGTCGGCCGCGTCGTCGAGGGAGCTCTCGATCAGGTCGGAGCGCGAGTAGGCATGCTCGATCGCGGCGAGGAGGTGGCCGGTGTCGGCGAGCGCGGCGAGGATCGACTGGCCGGTGAGCACGCGGATGTCGTCGAGCGCGAAGACGTCGTTCGGGTTCGCCATCGCGACCACGACCTGGCCGCTCCACCGCTCGACCGGCAGCGCGCAGTAGCGGCGCGCGACCTCTTCGGGGATCATCCCGGCGAGGAGGATGTCGGGCGGGTGGGTCTCGAGGTCGACGAACGGGACGCCGAGGTGGTCGGCGAGGGCTTGGGAGAGCTGGAAGCTCGTGACCGCGCCGATGTCGATGAGCGCTTCGCCGAGGCGCTTGCGAGTGGTGCGCTGGTGATCGAGCGCGCGCTCGAGGTCGTCCTGGGTGATCAGTCCGCGGTCGACCATCGCCTGGCCGAGGCGGGTGACCGAATGGTTCTGCGACGGCAACCGCATGAACGGCGGGAAACCGATGGTGTTCTGGTCGGGATCGGCGTCGTTCGCTGCGCTGGAGATCGCGCTCGGGCCGGGTTCGGGGTCGACTTCTGATCCGTCGTCGTCGGCGGGTGGGTTCACCCGCATCGACTCCAGGATCTGCTGCAGGCGCGCCTCGATCTCTTGCGCGTTCGAGCCACCGAGCTCGATGTTTTGCGACGTTTGCGTGGCTACGTCGAAGCCGTCATCCGGGGCCACACCTCGCAATCGGCCGCTGCGGGCGATCCTGGAGCAATTGCCCGGTCCGGAGAGCCGCAATTCACACTGTCGGGGCACCTAACGTCGCCGGCGCAGCCCCGGCGAGGAGGAAACACGATGGCAACTGCCGACGAGGTCCGCGACGCGTTGTTCGAGCGGATCGCCTACCACACGGTCAGCGCCGACGCGCACGAGGTGCTCGCGCTGGCGAAGGCGTACAGCTACCTGGTGGACGAGGAAGACGACGACGATGACGACGAAGATGACGACGACGACGATTAGTTGAGCCCGGGAAACCGGCAGGGCCCTCGTCTACACTGGTCGGCCCAAGCGCTCGTAGCTCAATGGATAGAGCATCTGACTACGGATCAGAAGGTTGGGGGTTCGACTCCCTCCGAGCGCGCTGAGTTGGTGCAGGTCAGAGCCGGGTTGCGCTCCTCGGCCTGCGGTCTCCCGGCCTGCTTGCTAACGGTTGCTGACAAGAGGTCTGTAGGTCGCTTGTCGCGTTGAGCTCTCGCAGTGCGCTTATCCCTTGTGGAGGAGCGGATGCGAGGCAGCGTCGTGAAGCGCGGGAACACGTGGAGTTACGTCGTCGACGTCGGTCGCGATCCGGTCTCGGGTCGCCGGCGGCAGCGGTGGAAGGGCGGCTTCGCGACCAAACGCGACGCGGAGAAGGCGTTGGGCCGAGCGTTGGCGGCGGTTGGCGCGGGCGAAGTGGCCGACGCGGGCGCGCTGACGGCGGGCGCGTATTTCGAGGAGTGGCTCGTGGGGCACGTGCCGTCGCTGAAGCCGTCGACCGCGAAGAGCTACCGCGAGGTGGTGCAGTGGTACGTCAAGCCGCGGTTGGGTCGGGTGAAGCTCATCGACCTCAACGCACTCCTCATCAGGAGTCTGTACGCCGAGCTGCTCGCGAACGGCGGACGTCGGCGGCGGGCCGAGCTGTCGCCTGCGACCGTTGCCGTAGTAGTGCACCGGGTGTTGCGGAAGGCGCTGAACGACGCGGTGCTGTGGGGCCTACTCGTGCGGAGCCCGCTGCTGGGGGTGAAGCCGCCGCGGCATGAGCCGCCCGAGATGCGGGCGTGGAGTCCGGATGAGGCGCGGCGGTTCCTCGGCGCGGTGGTCGACGATCGTCTGTACGCGTTGTGGGTGTTGGTGCTCGCTACGGGGATGCGCCGAGGCGAGCTGGCCGGGCTGCGGTGGGGTGATGTCGACCTCGACGCGGGTGTGCTTGCGGTGCGCCGGTCGCGGGTGAGCGTGTCGTACCTCGTACGCGAGTCCGATCCGAAGACGCGATCCAGTCGGCGCACGATCAGTCTCGATGCCCGGGTGGTCGCGGTGCTGCGCGCGCATCGTCGGCGTCAGCTCGAGGACCGGCTCGCGTGGGGCGCGGCGTGGACCGACACGGGCTACGTCTTCACGAGCGAAGACGGCTTGCCGATGCATCCCGAGCGGATCACCGTGCTGTTCGGTCGGCTGGTCGCGTCGGCCGGGCTACCGAAGGTGCGGCTGCACGACCTTCGGCACACCTCCGCGAGCCTGATGCTCGTCGCGGCCGTGCATCCGAAGATCGTGAGCGAGCGGCTCGGGCACT
>DASYJT010000072.1:0-2494 GCA_035996165.1 Acidimicrobiia bacterium | reverse complement strand
ATGCCCGCGCACGCGACCGGGGCGAGTCCGTTCGCCGACACCGAAGACCAGGCCGCGCTGCGTCAGCTCGCGCGCGACGTCGCCGAACGTGAGCTCGCACCGATGGCGCGCCACGGCGACGAGACCGAGGAGTTCCCCCAGTGGGCCTGGGACGGCATGCGCAAGGCCGAGCTGTTCGGCATCACGATCGGTGAGCGCTGGGGCGGCGCCGGGCTCGGCGACATCGAGGCCGCGATCGTGCTCGAAGAGCTAGCCCGCGCCGACGTCTCGAGCGCGATCCTCGCCCAGCTGATCTTCAACGGCCCGCCGCGCGCGATCGAGCACCTCGGCAACGACGCGATGAAAGACCGCTGGCTGCCGATGGCGGCGAGCGGCGACGGCCTGTTCTGCATCGGCATCAGCGAGACGGAGGCGGGCAGCTCCGTCGGCCACATGCGCGCCAAGCTCACTCCCGACGGCGACGGCTTCCGCCTCAACGCGTACAAGAACTACGTCACTGGCGGCCACAAGGCGCGTGTCTGTCTGGTGTGGTGCCGCTTTCCCGAGAGCGCCGGCACCAAGGGAATCGGAGCGGTGGTGGTCGACCTCGAAGCGCCGGGCGTCACAGTGGCCGGTACGCACGTCAAGATGGGGCTACGTGCAACCAGCGAAGCCGAGCTCGCGTTCGACGACGTGCGCATCGAGCCCGACGACGTGCTGTTGTGGGGCGATCCGGCGAACAGCGAGTCGTTCAAGACCTTGATCTCGCACATCAACCACGAACGCTGCGGCAACGCGGCGATGTGCGTCGGCGCCGCGCAGGGTGCGCTCGAATACGCGATCGGTTACATGAACGAGCGCAAGCTGGGCGACAAGACGCTCGCCGACCTCCAGGGCCTGCAATGGAAGATCGCCGACATGGCGACCCAGCTCGAAGGTGCGCGCCTGCTTCTGCAGCGAGCGGTGTACATGGCCGGACCGCACGGCACGCCCCCCGCGCTCGAGACCGCCATGGCCAAGACCGCCGCGAACCTCGCCGCCAAGTTCGTGTGCGACGAGGCGATCCAGCTGCTCGGTGGCTACGGCTTCTCGCGCGAGTACCCCGTCGAGCGCGTGTACCGCGACATCCGCGGGCTGTGCATCGGAGCAGGCACGGTGGAGATCCAACGCAACTTCGTCGGCACCAGCGTGTTGAAGGGCGCGACCCCGGCCAGCAACGGCTGGAAGTGATCGCACCTACATTCGCGTCGCCCCTCACCGACCACTACCGCCGCCCCGGCGGACCCTGGGATCGGCCCTCGCTCGACGCGCTGCTTACGCGCGTCGCGCCGCCCGCGCTCGCCGAGCAGGTCGCGCGCGTCGCGGGTGGTTTGCGGGCGCGCGGCGTCGGACCGGGCGACGCGGTCGCCTGGCAGTCGGCGAACCGTGACGAGGTCGCCGTGCTGTACCGCGCGTGTTGGCGCCTCGGCGCCATCGCCGCGCCCGTTCACCACCAGATGGGCGCGACCGACGTGGCCGGCGTGCTGGATGCCGTTCGCCCCGTGCTCGTGGTCGACGACCTGGGCGGGCTCCCGACGGGCGAACCCGTGTCCGAACCGTGGTCGGCCGCGAGCTGCCTCGCCGCGATCCTGTTCACGTCGGGCTCGAGCGGAACACCGAAAGGCGTGCTGCACACCCAGGAGACGCTCGCGTACAAGGCCGCGCAGATGCAGGTCGCGCACGGGCTCGGGCCGGGCGACTGCGTGCTCATGCCCGCGCCCGGTGCGCACATCTCGGGCCTGCTGAACGGCATCACGCTGCCGGGCGTCGTCCCGTTCCGGACCGTCTTCATGGCGCGCTGGGACCCGGAAGCCGCGCTCACGCTCATCGAACGCGAGCGCGTGACCTTCATGGTCGGCCCGCCCACGTTCTTCGTCTCGATGATGCAGGCGCCCGGCTTCGCGCGCGACCGGGTGGCGACCCTGCGCCTCATATCGAGCGGCGGCGCCGGCGTCGGCCGCGCGTTCGTGGCCCAGGCGGCCGACGCGTTCGGCGCGCGCGTGAAACGTACGTACGGCTCGACCGAGGTGCCCACCATCATCACCGACGGACGGACCATCGGCGAGGTGGAGGTGCGCATCGACGACAACGGCGAGCTTCTCGCGCGCGGCCCCGAGGTGTGCGTCGGGTACCTCGAGTCCGATCAGAACGCCGAGGCGTTCACCGCCGACGGTTGGTTCCGCACCGGCGATCTCGCCGCGATCGGCGCCGACGGAGACATCGAGATCGTCGGCCGCCTCAAGGACGTGATCATCCGCGGCGGCGAGAACATCAGCACCGCCGAGGTCGAGCAGGTGCTCGAAGCGCATCCCGCGGTGCGCCACGCCGTGGCGGTTGGTGAGGCCGATCCCGTGATGGGCGAACGGGTCGTGGCGTTCGTCGAAGGCGAGCGCAGCTTCGACCTCGACGCGTGTCGTGCGTGGTTCGTCGAGCGCGGTGTCGCCCGGTTCAAGACGCCCGAGCGGGTCGTCGTGCT
>DASYJT010000071.1:0-1715 GCA_035996165.1 Acidimicrobiia bacterium | reverse complement strand
TCGCAGTTCATGGACCAGACGAACCCGCTCGCGGGTCTCACGCACAAGCGCCGCCTCTCGGCCCTCGGCCCGGGTGGTCTGTCGCGTGAGCGCGCCGGGTTCGAGGTGCGAGACGTGCACCCGAGCCACTACGGACGCATGTGCCCGATCGAGACGCCGGAAGGCCCGAACATCGGCCTCATCGGCTACCTGTCGAGCTTCGCCCGCATCAACCGGTTCGGCTTCATCGAGACCCCGTACCGCAAGGTCGAGAAGGGTCGCGTCACCGACGAGATCGAGTACCTCGCGGCCGACGACGAGGACGAGTACGTCATCGCGCAGGCGAACGTGCGTATCGACGAGCAGGGCAACTTCCTCGACGAGCGCGCCCTCGTGCGCGTGGGCCGGGGCGAGATCGGCTACTTCGCCCCCGACGAGGTCCAGTACATGGACGTGTCGCCGAAGCAGCTCTGCTCGGTCGCGACCGCACTGATCCCGTTCCTCGAGCACGACGACGCGAACCGCGCCCTCATGGGCGCCAACATGCAGCGCCAGGCCGTGCCGTTGCTGCGTGCGACGGCCCCCTACATCGGTACGGGTGTCGAAGCCCGGGCCGCCCGCGATGCGGGCGACGCGCTGCTCGCCACCGACGACGGAACCGTCACCGACGTCGCCGGCGACACGGTCACCGTCGACTACAAGACGAACGGTCGCACCACCCACCGTCTGGCCAAGTTCCGGCGTTCGAACCAGGGCACGTGCATCAACCAGAAGCCGCTCGTCGACAACGGCGACGCGGTCAAGAAGGGCGATGTCCTCGCCGACGGACCCTCGACGCATCAAGGTGAGCTCGCGCTCGGCAAGAACCTGTTGGTCGCGTTCATGCCGTGGAAGGGTCACAACTTCGAAGACGCCATCGTCCTCTCGGAGCGCTTGGTGAAGGACGACGTCCTCACGTCGATCCACATCGAAGAGCACGAGATCGACGCCCGCGACACGAAGCTCGGCGCCGAAGAGATCACGCGTGACATCCCGAACCTCAGCGAAGACATCCTGAAGGACCTCGACGAGCGCGGGATCATCCGCATCGGCGCCGAGGTGGGAGCGGGCGACATCCTCGTCGGCAAGGTGACCCCCAAGGGCGAGACCGAGCTGACTCCGGAAGAGCGTTTGCTCCGCGCGATCTTCGGTGAGAAGGCCCGCGAGGTCCGCGACACCAGCCTCAAGGTGCCGCACGGCGAGACGGGCAAGGTCATCGACGTGCGCGTGTTCAGCCGCGACGACGGCCACGAGCTGCCGCCGGGTGTGAACCAGCTCGTCCGTGTGTACGTCGCGCAGAAGCGCAAGATCAGCGAGGGCGACAAGCTCGCCGGTCGTCACGGCAACAAGGGTGTGATCTCCAAGATCCTCCCGATCGAGGACATGCCGTACCTCGACGACGGCACGCCGGTCGACATCGTGCTCAACCCGCTCGGTGTCCCGAGCCGTATGAACGTCGGCCAGGTGCTCGAAGCGCACCTCGGTTACGCCGCGCGCCACGGTTGGGACGACGAGCACCGCAAGCCCGCCGAGCCGAACAAGACGCGCACGCGTACCGAGCCCGCGGTGTGGATCGCGAGCCCGGTGTTCGACGGCGCCCACTGGGACGAGGTCGACCAGGCCGGTCCCACGGGAACCATCCGCGAGCTCTTCGAGCGGTTGAACCCCGACGGCGCCGACGGCCAGAAGCTCATCGG
>DASYJT010000070.1:0-11026 GCA_035996165.1 Acidimicrobiia bacterium | reverse complement strand
CTGATGGTGATCGGGCTCGACAACACGATCTTGAACGTCGCGCTGCCCACGCTCTCGCACGCGAAGAACCTCGGCGGTCTGGGCGCGTCGGGAAGTGCGCTGCAGTGGATCGTCGATTCCTACACGCTCGTGTTCGCCGGTCTGCTGCTCACGATGGGCAGCCTCGGCGACCGGTTCGGTCGTTACAAGTTCCTCACGTTCGGTCTCGTCGTGTTCGGCACCGGGTCGGTGCTCTCGGCCTTCGCGCCGTCGGCGGGTGTGTTGATCGCGACGCGATCGCTGATGGGCATCGGCGGCGCGTGCATCATGCCGGGGACACTTTCGATCCTGTCGAACGTCTTCCATTCACCCGCCGAACGCGCCCGCGCGATCGGCATCTGGGCCGGCGTGTCGGCGCTCGGCGTCGGCATCGGACCAGTCGCCGGCGGCGCGCTGCTGACGCATTTCTGGTGGGGCTCGGTGTTCCTCGTGAACGTGCCGATCGTGATCACCGCGCTGGTGCTCGGCTACTTCTTCGTGCCTGATTCCAGCGACAAGACCACGCCTCGCCTCGACCCCGTGGGAGCCGGTCTGTCGATCGTCAGCCTGGGCGCGCTGCTCTGGGCGATCATCGAGGCGCCCAGCCACGGCTGGACGTCGGGCGGGATCCTCGCGGGCTTCGCGATCGGGTTCGTGCTCTTGGCGTCGTTCCTTTTGTGGGAGTTGAAGTCGTCGAGCCCGATGCTCGACCTCCACTTCTTCCAGAACCCGCGGTTCTCGGCCGCGAGCTCGGCGATCATGTTGGTCTTCCTCGCGCTCTTCGGCACCATCTTCTTGCTGACGCAGTACCTGCAATCGGTGCTCGGGTATTCGACGCTGAAGGCGGGCGCGATCCTCATCCCGCAGTCGGCCGCGCTGATGATCTTCGCGTTCCTCAGCCCCCGTTGGGTCATTCGGTTCGGCAACAAGGCGGTCGTCGCGACGGGCCTCTCGCTGGTCGCGATCTCGCTCGTCAGCTTTGTGACTCTCGACGTCGGGTCGAGCGCACTGCACGTCGTCCTCGTGTCCGTGATCATGGGCGTCGGTATGGGCAACGTGATGGCGCCGGCAACCGAGTCGATCATGGGTTCGCTACCGCGAGAAAAGGCGGGCGTCGGCTCTGCGATGAACGACACGACGCGTCAGGTCGGCGGCGCCGTCGGAGTCGCGGTCCTCGGATCTCTCCTCTCGTCGCACTACGGACCCAACCTCGCGTCGCGCCTCACCGGCAAGGTCCCCGCTCCACTCCTCTCCTCGGCGCGCGACTCGGTCGGCCGCGCGATCAGCGTGGCGAACGATCCCTCGGCGTCGAAGTTCCGGGCCCAGATCATCTCGGCCGCGCACGAGAGCTTCATCGGTGGTCTGCACCTCGCGTCGATCGTCGCCGCGGTGATCGTGTTGGTCGCCGTCGCCGGCGTGATCATCTGGCTGCCGGCCCGTGCGAGAGACGAGAGCGAAGACGCCAACCGTCCCGAGTTCGCGCCCGAGGCGGTCGAGCCCGCCGTCGCGATGCGATGAGCGGCGCGGGTACTTAGCGCAGCGGTTCTGAGCCGAATCGAACGCGGAGTGTGCCGACGCGTGACGCGCCCGCGCAATCCTGGTTGAATGCGCGCGTGCCCAAACTCCGCAGCTCGGTCGCGCTCTCGATATCGGTCGCGCTATTCGCGGTGACGGGCGGCGCGGCCGCCGCCGATGTCAGCCCGATCAATCCGAACAATCGGCCGACGGGACTCTCGGGTGTTGAGAACGGCGTCGTTCCCACGTCGCGTCTCGTGAACGTCGCACCCAACTGCATCGCCGCCCGCGAAGCCGGCCCGAGTTTGGCGCGCATCTTCGCGATGGCGCGTGAGATCAACGACGCACTCGGTGCCGACCAGTGCTATCGACCGCTCTCGCAACAGGTGGATTTCGCGAACCAGGCGAACCAGCCCGGCAACAATCCGGCGTGCGTGGCGTCGGTCGGAGCAACCCCGACCGGTAAGCCCGTCGGCCGTTCGTACCACGGCTGGGGCAAGGCCGCCGATCTCACCGATGCCGGACAATCGTTGACGTTCGCGAGCCCGGGATACGCGTTCATGAAGCGCGTCGCCGGTTCGCTGGGCTGGAACCACCCGGCCTTCGCGGAGCCCGGCGGGAGTACGTGCCCCGAGCCGTGGCACTGGGAGTGGGTCGGCGACGGCGGCAACCTCGGCTCGTCGCCCCGGCGCGGCGACGCGATCGCCCTCCTGCCGAGCGCGAACGACGCCGGTTACGCGGTCGTCGACGGGCTCGGCGGGATCAGCCCGCACGGCAATTTCCTCAACCGGGGATCGGCCTCGTCGATCCCCGTCGCCTGGGTCATGGTCGGCGCGGCGAACACTCGCGACCGCGGCGGCTACTGGATGGTCGGTGCCGACGGCGGCGTCTTCAGCTACGGGAACGCGCACTTCTACGGATCGACGGGCGGCCTGCGCCTCGCCCAGCCCGTCAACGCGATCACGCCGACGCGTTCGGGCAAGGGCTATTGGCTGTTGGCCTGGGACGGCGGCGTCTTCAGCTTCGGCGACGCCCGTTTCTTCGGCTCGACGGGTGCCCTGCACCTGAACTTCCCGGTCGACGGCATGGCCTCGACGCCGAGTGGCAACGGGTACTGGCTCGTCGCGAGCGACGGCGGCGTCTTCAGCTTCGGCGACGCGCACTTCTACGGTTCGACCGGCGCGATTCACCTGAACTCGCCGATCGTCGGGATGGCTCCCACCGCCACGGGCAAGGGCTACTGGATGGTCGCGTCCGACGGTGGCGTCTTCACGTTTGGCGACGCGAAGTTCGCGGGATCACTCGCGCCGTTCCACACACCGTCGCCGACGATCGGCATCGTTCCCACCCGCTCGGGTCACGGGTACTGGCTCGAGCTCGCCGACGGGCAGGTGTTCGGCTTCGGCGACGCCCACGCCCTCTAATCGGCCCGGTCGCCGACGACGACGGGCAGGCGGCGGGGGCCATGCTCGAAGAAGGTCGGGACCTGTTCGAACACGAAGCCCGGCTCGAGCCGCAACGTTCCGGGTTCGAAGCGATCGAGGACGGCGCCCACACCGATGCGCGCGATCGCTCGCGCCAATGTGGCGCCCGGACACACGTGGGATCCGTAGCCGAACGTGAGGTGCTGGTCGGCGTTGGCGCGATCGGCGCGGAACTCGTCGGCGTTCTCGAACACTCGCTCGTCGCGGTTCGCGGACGCGGCGCCGACCGCGACCCGCTCGCCGGGCTGCACCGGACATCCGCCGATCTCGGTCTCGCGAACACAGCCGCGCGCCATGAACAGCACCGGCGGTGTCAGGCGCAGACTCTCCTCGATTGCCGTCGCCAGGCGCGTGCGGTCGCCGCGTATCTCGGCTTCCAGCTCGGGATGCGCGACGATTTCGAAGAGCAGGTTGCCGAGGAGCTGACTCGTCGTCGTGAGCCCGCCGGTGATGAGGTTGCGCACGAGCGCGCGCAGCTGTTCGGGCGGTAGGGGAGCCTCGTCGACCTCGAGCCGGATCAATCTCGCGAGCACGTCGTCGCGCGTCTCGCCCGCGTCGAGCTGCGCGGTCCGCTCGGCGATGCGCGCGTCGATGTAACCGGCGAAGTCGGGGAACGCCGCCGCGAACCCCACCCCGCGGTCGGTGCGATTGAGCGCGGGAAACGTGCTCTCCATCAACTCCTTCGCCCACCGGGCGAGCTGCTCGGAGTCGGCGGGATCGAAGCCGAGCAGATACACCGTGACGTGGTTCGGGAGCACTCCGGTGTACGCCGCGACGAGGTCGAATCGGTCGGCGGGCAACGCCTCGAGCAGGGCGTCGGCCGTCGCGGCGATGAACGGTTCGGCGGCGTGCACGACCTTTGGGGTCATGGCGGTGACCATCACGCGGCGGACCGCGGTGTGCCGGGGCGGATCGAGCTCGCCGAGCAAGCGGTCTTCGAGGGGGATGACTACTCCGGGAGCCTTGAGCCCCGACGCGTTCGAGAACGTCTCGGTGTCGCGGAGCACCGCCCGAGCTTCGGCATGGCGCGTGATGTACCGCAACCCGCCGGCGACGGTCGCCAGTGGCCCCGCCTCCCGAAGTTCCCGAAGTAGCGTCCACGCGTCCCGAGACTGCGCGGCGTCGAAGGGGTCGAACACGGCGGCATGCTACCGAGCGGACCCGCCGGCCCGTCACCCCATCGCTGATCCCCTCATGCGATTCCGATCGGATGACGATGACAAGCAGATGTACGGCGAGCAGGTGTACGGCGAGGCGCGCGTGAGTCTGCCGCCCGGCGCGCCGGCGGGCGACACCCGGTCGCTCGGCCGCGTCATCGGAATCGCGATCTTCGCGGGGCTGATCGCGCTCGCGGCCGGCACCGGATACGTCTCCGCGACTTCGACCGCGTCGTGGTTCCCGGCCAAGTGGGATCCCCGCATCCAGCCGATCGCCGACGAGGTTGCACGGCTGCGCGGCCTGAACTTCGTCCACCCGGTCGCGGTCCGGTATCTCGCGCCGAAGGACTTCGAGAAGAAGGTCGGCGTCTCCGACGGCATCAGCGCCGCGGGCCGCGCCGAAGCCCGGCGCGAAGAAGCGGTCTTCCGGTCGCTCGGCTTCATCGGTGGCAAGGTCGACCTCCTCAAGGGGATCGACACCGCGCAGACGTCGGGGACCCTCGCGTACTACGACCCCGCCGAAGAGGACATCATCGTGCGAGGTACGACGCTCGACGTCGCGCACCGCGTCACGATCGCCCACGAGTTGACGCACGTCTTGCAGGACCAGCACTTCGACCTCCCGAAGCTGCAGAAGCGCGCCGCCGACTCGGACACGGGCGACTTGTCGTCGTTGAAGGCGCTCATCGAAGGCGACGCGGTGCGCATCCAGCAGGACTACCTGAAGAAGCTCTCCGCGGCCGACAAGTCGGAATACGACCGGGAGAACTCGGTCGTCGGTGCGCGCGTCAAAAAGGAGACGACTTCCGTTCCGGAGATCGTGAGTCTGCTTTCGGACGCGCCCTACGAGCTGGGGCCGTCGACGATTCGTGTGCTCGTCGCGGGCGGCGGCAACCAGGCGGTCAACGACGCGCTCACAGGTCCGACACCGTCGTCGGGCGTGTTCATCCAAACCGGGCTCGTGGAACCCGCGGTCGCGGTGAGCTCGCCGCTGCCGCCGGCCGACGGGACGGTCGTCGGCAAATCGGAGATCTTCGGGCCGTTCGAGATGTTCCTCACTCTGGCGACGCGCATCGATCCCGGACGCGCGCTGCAAGCGGCCGACGTCGTCGACGGCGGCAGAGCACTGACGTTCCGGAGCAACGGCGTCACGTGCTACCGGGTGTCGGTCAACCCCGCGTCCGCGACCAGTCGGCCCTTACTTCTCGGCGCGGTCAACGAGTGGGCTAACCGAAGGGCCCGTACCACCGTCGACACGAGCGGAGATCTCGTCGGCTTCACTGCGTGCGACCCGGGCAAAGCCGCGCCCGACCCGAAGTCGGCGCAGCTCGGCACGGCCGCCGAGCTCCTGTTCGTCCGCACCGCGCTGACCGTCGAAGTCGCCAAGGGACCGATGACCGGGCCGCAGGCCCGCTGCGTCGCCCGCGAGTTCGTGGCCGCACCCGGCGCGCAGGCGCTCGTGCTCGGCGTCGGCAGCGGGAAGCCGAGTCCGGAACAGGCGACGCAACTTCAGCAGCTGAGTGCGGCGAGCGCGATTGCGTGCCTGCGCGATACCAGCGCGGGGCTGGGCTAGGACCTCCGCGCCGGCCGCGTTACGGTGCGGCGGTCGAAGGAGGGCACGAGATGGTCGACGATCACGATCTGGACGGCCTCGATCCGTACGAGCTCATGGCGGCCGAGGCTTCCCGGCTCGACGGGTTCTTCGCGCACGCGAGCGCGACCGACTGGGCGAAGCCGACGCGCTGCGCCGGCTGGAGCACCCGCGATCTTCTCGCGCACCTCGCCGCGAGCGAGGACTACAACCAGGCGTGCCTCGACGGCACCGTGCAGGACTTCCTCGCGGGTATCGGGGCCAAGGGTGCGGTCGACCTCGCGTCGGCCAACGAGATCGGCATCCGTGAGCTCGACGACCAGTCGCCCGAGCAGATTCTCGAGACGTGGCGCGCGCGCAACGCGCAGAACCGCGAGGGCTTCCGCGCGCGAGACGGCGGCAATGTCGACAGCAGCGTCGGCGCGTATCCCGGGCGATGGCAGGCCTTCCACCTCGCGTTCGAGCTCGCGACCCACGCCGACGATGCGGGGGTGCCCGTGGCCGCCGGCGAAGCGGCCGACCGCACTGCCTGGCAGGCGCGTTTCGGCCGGTTTGCGATCCGCGAGCTAAAACCCGACCTCACCGTGGAAGCGACCGACGGAAGGACGCACGTGAAGGGTGACGGCATCGACATCGAGCTCGCCGACGAGCAGTTCGTGCAAGCGGTCGCCGCCCGGCTCCCGGCCGACTCCGGGATCGACCCCGAGGCCGCGGCGACCCTTTCGGCGACGCCGTGACGCTGCGCGACGCACGCATCCTCGTCAGTGGCGCGACCGGCCAGGTCGCGCTCCCCGTCGCTCTCGGCCTGGCCGCGAACAACCACGTGATCGCGATCGCGCGTTTCAAGGACGCCGCGTCGCGGGCGCGCCTGGAGGCCGCCGGTGTCGAGTGCATCTCGGTCGACCTCGCGCAGGGCACGTTCACCGGTGTGCCCGACGACGTCGACTACGTCTGCAACTTCGCGGTTGTGAAGAGCAACAAGTGGGAGGTCGACCTGGCGGGGAACGCCGAGGCGGCCGGTCTGCTCATGGCTCACTGCCGCAGCGCGCGTGCGTTCCTGCACTGCTCGTCGACCGGCGTCTACGAAGCGGCCGACGGATCACCGCAGCTCGAGACCGATCCGCTTGGCGACAACCACCGCGTCATCATGCCGACGTACAGCATCTCGAAGATCGCGGCCGAGGCGGTCGTGCGCACCACGTGTCGGCTCCTCGAGGTTCCGACGACGATCGCCCGGCTCAACGTGCCGTACGGCGACGGCGGTGGTTGGCCCGCGTTCCACCTGGCGCTCATGCAGGCCGGGCACGCGGTTCCGGTGCACCCGAACGGACCGAGTCGGTTCAACCCGATCCACGACGACGACATCCTCGCGACGCTGCCCGGCATGCTCGAAGTCGCATCGATCCCGGCGACGATCGTCAACTGGGGCGGCGACGACGAGACGAGCATCGAGGGTTGGTGCGAGTACATGGCCGAGCTCGCCGGCGTCGAGGCCCGGTTCGACCGCACCACGAACACGATCGGCGGCATCCCGACGGACAACACCAAGCGGCGGGCGCTGGTCGGACCCACGACGGTGGGCTGGAAGGACGGCTTCCGCCGCATGGTGGAAGCTCAGGCGTCGGTCTCCGGTTCCGCAACGGGTTCGTAGCGCACCGAGTCCGGAGCCGACAGCGCGAGGAGCGACAGGTTGGAACAGCTCGATCTCACGGGCGTCGAGCGGGTCCTCGCCGTCATGGCGCACCCCGACGACGTCGACTTCGGCTGGGCGGGCTCGATCGCGGTGATGACCGACGCCGGCATCCACGTCGCGTACTGCCTCGTGACCGACGGCGACGCCGGGGGCTCGGAGACCGGGATCGCGCGCGACGAGATGGCGCCGCTGCGCCGCGACGAGCAGCGGGCGGCCGCCGCGATCGTCGGAGTCCACGAACTGCACTTCCTCGGGTACCCCGACGGTCGGGTCGAGTCGTCGCTCGATCTGCGCCGCGACATCACCCGCGTCATCCGCCGAGTGCGGCCCGACCGCGTCATGACGCAGTCGCCGGACCGCAACTGGGATCGCATCTACGCGAGCCATCCCGATCACCTCGCAGCCGGCGAGGCGACCGTCGCCGCGGTGTACCCCGACGCGCGTAACCGCTGGGCGCATCCCGAGCTCTCGGCCGAGGGGCTCGAGCCGTGGACCGTCGACGCGTTGTGGATGGGTATCGGACGGGAGGCGGCGACGCACTACGTCGACATCACCAGCGCGGTCGAGCGCAAGATCGAAGCGTTGTTGTCGCACAAGAGCCAGCTGCCCGATCCGGACGCCACCGCGACGATGGTGCGAAGCTGGACCGGCGCGACCGCGCAGGCGGCGGGGCTTCCGGAGGGGCGCGCGGCCGAGGCGTTGAGAGTGGTGGGAACGATATGACCCAAGAGATCACGCGAGCCGAGATCGCGCATCCACTCGAGATGCTGACGCCCGGCGAGGTGACGCGCGCGGTGGCCGTGTTGCGCGACAGCGGTCGCGTTCCCGACGGTGCGCTGTTCGCGAGTGTCGTGTTGCACGAGCCGGTCAAGGACGCGCTCGCAGAATGGAAGCCCGGCGACCGGGTCGAGCGGCGGGTGCGCGCCGTCATCGTGCCCGGGCCGGAGTGCGGCGTGATCGAGGCGATCGTCGACGTCGGCACGGGCGTGATCGAGAAGTGGGACGAGATCTCGGAGATGCGTCCCACGCTCTTGATGCACGAAGCGGCGCAGGCGATCGGGACGATCCGGGCCAACCCGGAGTACCTGGCCGCGCTCGCCCGGCGCGGGATCACCGCGGAGATGATCGACCGGGTGCAGATCGATCCGTGGCCCGCGGGGGTGTTCGGTTACGAGTGCGAAGACGGGCGCCGTATTTCGCGCTGTATCTCGTTCCTGCGCGACGATCAGACCGACAACGGGTACGCGCGCCCGATCGAAGGTCTCATCGTGCATTTCGACAACGGGCGCAATGTCGTCCTCGAGGTGAACGATCACGGAGTCACGCCGCTGCCGCCGAACCGCGCCAGTTATCTCGCCGAAGATCAGCCGCGCATGCGCACCGATCTCAAGCCGCTCGTGATCACGCAGCCCGAAGGTCCGAGCTTCACCGTCGACGGCAATCTCGTGCAGTGGCAGAAGTGGGAGTTCCGGGTCGCGTTCGATCCGTTCGAAGGGCTCGTGCTGCACCAGGTCGGTTATCACGACGACGACGGCCGCCTGCGCACCATCTTGCATCGGGCCTCGATCAGCGAGATGGTCGTTCCCTACGGCGACCCCGATCCGCTCCACGGTTGGAAGAACGCGTTCGACGCGGGGGAGTGGGGGCTCGGCCGCATGACCCAGTCGCTCCGGCTCGGCTGCGACTGCGTCGGCGAGATCCACTACTTCGACGCGACGCTCGCGACCGAAGGCGGCAAGCCGTGGGTGATCGAGAACGCGATCTGCATGCACGAGGAGGACTACGGGATCCTCTGGAAGCACGTCGACCTGTGGGGCGGCACGAGCGAGGTGCGGCGGAGTCGTCGTCTCGTGGTCAGCTTCATTTCAACTGTCGGCAACTACGAGTACGGGTTCTTCTGGTACTTCTACCAAGATGGCAACATCCAGCTGGAGGTCAAGCTCACCGGCATCGTGTCGCCGATGGCGATCGTTCCCGGCACGACCCCGGCGTACGCGAACGTGATCGCGGAGGGCGTGGCGGCTCCCCATCACCAGCACATGTTCAACGCGCGCCTCGACTTCGACGTCGACGGTGAGACCAACGAGATCTACGAGGTCGACGCGGAGCGGATGCCGCCCGGCCCGGAGAATCCGTGGCTGAACGCGTTCCGGGCCAAGGCGACCCGGCTCGAGAGCGAGCTCGCGGCGCAGCGCGAGGTCGACGCGAGCGTCTCGAGAACGTGGCGGATCGTGAACCCGAACGCGCGCAACGGTCTCGGACAGCCGACGTCGTACAAGCTCGTGCCGACGATGGCGACGCCGACGATGATGGCGCATCCCGACTCGTCGGTCGGTCGGCGCGCCGCGTTCGCGCAGCACAATCTCTGGGTCACGCCGTACTCGCCCCACGAGCGCCGCGCCGCGGGCGAGTACCCGAATCAGCATCCCGGCGACGACGGTCTGCCGAGTTGGACCTCGGCCGATCGCTCGCTCGTCGACGCCGACCTCGTGGTCTGGTACTCGTTCGGGGTGACGCACTTCGTGCGGCCCGAGGACTGGCCGGTGATGCCGGTCGAGTACACCGGTTTCACACTGATGCCGTTCGGCTTCTTCGACCGTAACCCCGCGCTCGACGTGCCGCCCTCCGAAGGCGGGCACTGCCACTCGTGACGCGCGTCCTCGTCACCAACGACGACGGTATCGAGTCGGCGGGACTGCACACTCTCGCGGCCGCGTTGTCGGGCGCGGGTTTCGAGATCATCGTCGTCGCGCCCAATCGCGACTTCAGTGGCATCGGCGCCGCGATCGGACTCGTGCACGCCGACCAGCATCTCGATGTCGAGAAGGTCGAGATGCCGGGGTGCGACGGCGTGGCCGCGTACGCGATCGACGGGCCGCCGGGCCTGTGCGTGTGCGCGGGTCGCCTCGGCGCGTTCGGCGATCCGCCCGACGTCGTCGTGTCGGGGATCAATCCCGGCTGCAATACCGGGCGGGCGATCTTGCACTCGGGAACCGTCGGCGCGGCCCTCACCGCGCAGAGCTTCGGTTGCTCGGCGCTGGCCGTGAGCGTCGACGTCTCCGAGCCCTGGCGCTTCGACACCGCCGCGCGCCTCGCGCTCGACGTGCTGCCGATGCTGCTCGACGCACCGCCGCGCAGCGTGCTGAATCTGAACGTACCCGCGCTCGCGTACGACGAGGTCGGCGGAGTGCGCTGGGCGCGCCTCGCCGCGTTCGGTTCGGTTCGCGCCGCGATCGCGGAATCGGGGAGCGGCGGTTTGCAGTTCGAGTTGCGCGCAACTGGTGTCGCGGCGCCGCCCGATTCCGACCAGGGCCTCGTCGACGCGGGTTTCGCGTCGCTGACCACGATCGTCGGCGTGGCCGAGGCGTGGCCCCAGGAGGTCGCGGGCGGCGGTGCAAGTGCTGTTTCGTCGAGTGTCGTTCCGGGCGCGACGGTCGAGCCGGTGCACGCGGTCCCCGACGCGTCCGCGCCGCGTTCGTTGCATCGCCCGCTGCATCAAGGGGCAGTACCGAACGACTCGTAGTTGTCACACCGTTCGTTCATGATGTTGGTGTGGCTGTAGCGGTCG
>DASYJT010000069.1:0-8396 GCA_035996165.1 Acidimicrobiia bacterium | reverse complement strand
GATAAGGCGCCGGAGGAGAAGGCGCGGGGGATCACGATCTCGATTGCGCATGTGGAGTATGAGACGGAGAACCGTCATTACGCGCATGTGGATTGTCCGGGGCATGCGGATTACATCAAGAACATGATTACGGGTGCGGCGCAGATGGATGGCGCGATTTTGGTGGTGGCGGCGACGGATGGGCCGATGCCGCAGACGCGTGAGCATGTGTTGTTGGCTCGGCAGGTGGGTGTGCCGTCGATCGTGGTTGCGTTGAATAAGTCGGACATGGTTGATGATGAGGAGATTTTGGAGTTGGTGGAGCTCGAGGTGCGGGAGCTTCTGAATGAGTATGAGTTCCCGGGTGATGACACGCCGGTGGTGCGGGTGTCGGCGTTGAAGGCGCTGGAGGGGGATGCGGAGTGGACCCCGAAGATTTTGGAGTTGATGGCGGCGGTTGACAGTTTCTTGCCGGAGCCGACTCGGGATGTGGATCGTCCGTTCTTGATGCCGATCGAGGATGTGTTCACGATTACGGGTCGGGGCACGGTGGTGACGGGTCGGGTGGAGCGCGGGATCGTGAAGGTTGGTGAGGAGATCGAGATCATCGGTCTGCGGGCGACGACGAAGACGACGTGTACGGGTGTGGAGATGTTCCGCAAGCTGCTCGATGAGGGTCGGGCGGGCGACAACATTGGTGCGTTGTTGCGGGGGACGAAGAAAGAGGATGTGGAGCGGGGTCAGGTGTTGGCGAAGCCGGGGTCGATTACGCCGCATACGAATTTCACGGCGCAGGTGTACATCTTGACGAAGGAGGAGGGCGGTCGGCATACGCCGTTCTTCACGAATTATCACCCGCAGTTCTATTTCCGGACGACGGATGTGACGGGCACGGTGGCGTTGCCGGAGGGTACGGAGATGGTGATGCCGGGCGATAACACGGAGATGACCGTGGAGCTCGGCAAGCCGATCGCGATGGATGAGGGACTCCGGTTCGCGATCCGTGAGGGTGGCCGTACCGTGGGTTCCGGCCGCGTCGTGAAAATCGAGAAGTAGCGGGTAGTTTCAGGCCCCGACGGGGCCGCAGAGAGCGAGCGAGTGAAGATGGCGAAAAACGACAAGCGCGTCAAGATCACACTCGCGTGTGAGGACTGCAAGCGGCGCAACTACATCACGATGAAGAGCAAGGTCAACGACCGCGAGCGCATCGAGATGAAGAAGTACTGCCGCTGGGACAAGCGCCACACGGTCCACAAGGAGACCCGCTAGCCCGTTCCCCGGTCCGGTTGGGGACGGGTCGATCCTCGCGTAACCTTTTCGGGAGCGTGGGGTCGAAGCCTGTACCCACAGGAGGACCGGTTGGACGAGTCCGAGCTGGTTGGTGCCGCTCGCAGCGGTGACCGCCAGGCATTCGACGAGTTGGTGCGGCGCACCTTCGTCGATACCTTCACGCTCGCACGCCGCCTCACCGGCAACGAGGAGGACGCGCGCGACGTGGTGCAGGACGCATACCTCCGAGCCTGGAAGGGCATCGGCAAGTTCCGCGGCGAGGCCGCCTTCTCCACTTGGCTGTACCGCATCACCGCGAACGCGGCGGCGAGCAACCTCCAGCGTCGTCGCCGGCACCGGGCCGAGCCCTTCGCCGAGGATTTCGAGCCGGTCGACACCGGAGCCGAACAGCTGATCTCGCAGGGCGCGGAGTCGGCCGAGGCACTCGACCGCATCGGGGTCGCGCTCGACGATCTCCCCGCCAAGCTGCGAAGTGTCGTCGTGCTGAAGGACGTCTACGGGATGTCGCACGAGGAGCTCGCCGAAGAGCTGGGCATCACGGTGTCGGCGGCGAAGGTGCGGCTGCACCGCGCCCGGCGCAAGCTGCGGGACGTGTTGTACGACGAAGGAGCACAGGCCAATGCGGTGTGATGAGGTGACCGCGTTGCTTCCGGGTCTGGTCGACGGGGAAGCGGTTGGTTTCGAGGCCGAACGGCACGTCGACACGTGCCTGCGGTGCCAAGCCGAGCTCGCGCGCTACCGGCGGCTCCTGCGCACGTTGTCGCTTTTGCGGACCCGATATGCCGAGCCGACGCCCGGTCTGCTCGGCGAGACGCTGGCTGCGATCACCGACGCGGCCGAGCACGGGGCGCGGCGCACGCTGCTCTCGGGGCGTCGTCTGGCCTACGCCGGCGCGATCGGTGGCAGCGCGATTGCCGCGGGCGCCACAGCCGCGGTGCTCATCTCCCGCTCCCGAAAGCGGGCCCTCAGCCTCGCCGGGTAGCTTCGGCACCTTCCCCGCCGCGCGCCCCGGGCGGTCCGCGAACGCGCTGCTATCCTTTCGCGCCTGGCCCCCACGGCCCGGAGGGCAGTAGCTCAATTGGTAGAGCTCCGGTCTCCAAAACCGGCGGTTGGGGGTTCGAGTCCCTCCTGCCCTGCTCGAATGTCCCCCAACTCCGAAGTCCCCGTGTGAGTACACGCGTCGAGGCGACATGAACCGACAGACCAAGCGACAGATGGCGAAACAGGGGTCCGATCGGCCGCGCGCGCCCGAGCGCCGCGGGGCTCCGAGCCCTCAGGTCGAACGGACGGGCCCGAAGCAGTACTTCGGTGAAGTCCGCGGGGAGATGAAAAAGGTTGCCTGGCCGCCGCGTGCCGAGATCGTGAACTCCTCGATCATCGTGCTCGTCGGGCTGGTCATCATGACCGCCTTGATCTTCGGGTTCGACTGGACCTCCGTGCACGTCGTCGACTTCGTGTTCAAGTAATGGTCGACACTTTCGAGCTTCCCCCGGACGACAGCGACGAGATGACCTCCTCCGAGACCCAGATCGACGAAACCCAGACCTCGGCCGACACGGCAGCGTCGGACGCGCCCGATGCGCCCGAAGCCGCCGGCGAGGTGGTCGAGGAGATCGTCGCCGTTCCCGATCTCGGTGGCGCGGAGCTGCTCGACGTGGAAGCGGTCGACGACACCGAAGAGCCGGTGTCGCGTGCCGAGCCCAGCCCGTTCGACCGGTCCGGCCGTTGGTACGTCGTGCACACGTACGCCGGATACGAGAACAAGGTGAAGTCGAACCTCGCGAGTCGTGTGCGTTCGATGGCGGTGGAGGATCGCATCTTCGAGGTCGTCATCCCGATGGAAGACGTCATCGAGTTCAAGAACGGGCGCAAAGTCGTAGTACAGAAGAAGGTCTTCCCTGGCTACCTCCTCGTGCGCATGGCTCTCGACGACCATGCCTGGTACGTCGTGCGCAACACGCCGGGCGTCACCGGTTTCGTCGGCAGCGGCGCCAAGCCCACGCCGTTGTCACGCAAGGAGGTCGAGAACATCCTCGGCACCGGCGTGACCGAAGTCGGACCCCAGGCCGAAAAGAAGGTGCGCCCGCGGCTCGAGTACGAAACCGGCGAGCAGGTGCGCGTGGTCACGGGTCCCTTCGCCGACTTCAACGGTGTCATCAGCGAGATCGACGTCGACCGCTCGAAGCTCAAGGTGCTCGTGAACATCTTCGGGCGCGAGACCCCGGTCGAGCTCGAATTCGGCGACGTCGCCAAGCTCTAGGTCGCCACGCTCTCGGAGCGGTGGCGACTCCATCATCAATACGGAAGCGACAACGGAAGCGATATGGCGAAAAGACGCGTAGCAGCAGTGGTGCGGATCCAGATCCAGGCGGGCGCGGCCACTCCCGCGCCGCCGGTCGGTACCGCGCTCGGTCCGCACGGCATCAACATCATGGACTTCTGCAAGGCGTACAACGCCGCGACGGAAGCTCAGCGTGGCACGGTGATCCCCGCCGAGATCACGATCTACGAGGATCGTTCCTTCACCTTCATCACCAAGACCCCGCCGACGCCCGTATTGCTGCGGCAGGCCGCGGGTATCGACAAGGGTGCGGCGGCCCCGCGACGTGAGACCGTCGCGAGTGTGAGCCAGGACCAGATCCGTCAGATCGCCGAGACCAAGCTGCCCGACCTGAACGCGGTCGACATCGACGGTGCGATGGCGCAGATCGCCGGGACGGCGCGCTCGATGGGCATCGAGGTCGTCGGCTAGACCACTCGTTCGCATTGCCTGCCGCCGGAGCACCTCGCCGGCGGATGCACGGGTCTACCGAGGGAGCTTCGAAGGGAGCGACACCATGGCGAAGTCCAAGAAGTACGTCGACGCATCCAAGCGCTACGACAAGCAGGCGCTGCACGAGCCGGCCCAGGCTTTCGAGCTCGTGAAATCGATGGCGACCAAGAAGTTCGACGAGACGGTCGAGGCGGCGTTCCGGCTCGGCGTCGATCCTCGCAAGGCCGACCAGATGCTGCGCGGCACCGTTTCGCTGCCCGCCGGCACCGGCAAGGACGTCCGTGTCGCCGTGTTCGCCGCCGGCGATGCGGCCGAAGAGGCGCGCGCGGCGGGCGCCGACGTCGTTGGGGCCGAAGACCTCGTCAACCGCGTGCAGAACGAGGGCTTCATGGACTTCGACATCGCTATCGCGACGCCGGATCTCATGGGTCAGGTCGGGCGCCTCGGCCGCGTGCTCGGGCCGCGTGGCCTGATGCCGAACCCGAAGACGGGAACGGTGACCGCAGATGTCGGCAAGGCGGTTTCCGAGTTCAAGGGCGGCAAGGTCGAGTACCGCACCGATCGCAACGGCAACGTCCACGTGCCGCTGGGCAAGGCGAGCTTCCCGGTCGAGAGCCTCGTGCAGAACTACTCGGCCGTGCTCGACGAGCTGCAGCGCGCCCGCCCGGCATCGGCGAAGGGCCGTTACCTGAAGGGCGTAGCGACGTCGTCGACGATGGGACCCGGCGTGCGGATCTCGCCCGACTCTCGGGTCGAGGCGCCGTAGCGCGTCGGTTCGCCGGTCAGGAACCGAAGCCGACGGCGCGGCGTTCGGTGCGCGGCCGCAGCGTTGGCCACGGCATGCGGGTTCGGCGGAACGGGATCGTCTGGCCGTCGCGGTAGCTGCGCATCGTCGTCCAGAGCAGGCCGTGGGTGATCTCGAGCACGACTCGTCCCGCGCACAGCATTCCGACGAATCGAAGGGCCTCGTCCGCGCTCGTGAAGACGATGCGCTCCGGCGGGTACCCGACGACGACCCGGCGGTCGTCGATCTCGATCTCGACGTCGTGCTCGTGCCCGGCGACGTGTGGCAGCCGCACCAAGGCGGCCGCGTCCCCCGTCGTGACCGTCATCGCGCCCCGTTCGAGCCCGGGCGGCGGCTCCCGGTCGAGTTGGTCCTCGAGCTTGACGAGGAAGTCTCGGATCGTCGGGGTCAGGCTCACGCACCCCGATCAGATCAGATTCCGCCCCGCCCCGACACCGCGCCCACCCCACCCGACGATTTCCCCGTTGCAACGATTCTTCCGACGAATCTTTGCGACAGAGAATTCGGCGGGTGCCTGTGCAGGGGCCCGACGAAATCGAAAAAGAGGCCGCCTGCTACTGTTTCCGCCGTCCACTGAACGCCGAAGACTTCCGGTCTCGACACGAGGTAATGGGCCGAGCTCCGCAAGGAGCGAAACCCGCCGGGTGAGGCGACTTCCGGGGAGCGTGCAGCCTTGCGCCGCGCGCCGCTCGCGAGGCGTCCCGCCCGAGCACCCCGAGGAGCAACTACATGCCCACGAAGGCGCCCGCCGACAGCGCGCAGATGAAGCGGAAAACCGCGGTCATCGACGACATCAAGGCGCGACTCGAGTCGGCCGACGCCGCAGTACTCACCGAGTACCGCGGCCTCACCGTGACCGACATCGCAAATCTCCGGGCGGCACTTCGCCCGGCCGCCACCGACTACAAGATCTTCAAGAACACCCTGGCCCGCCGGGCCGCTCACGACGCCGGATTCGACGAGCTCGCGCAGAGCCTCGAGGGCCCGATCGCGATCGCGTTCGTCCGCAGTGACGGCGGCGACCCGGTCACCGCGGCCAAAGCGCTGCGCGACTTCGCCCGAGGCAACCCGAACCTCGTCCTCAAAGGCGGCATCCTCGGGCCCCGCCTCATGTCCGGCAAAGACATCGAGGCGCTCGCCGACGTCCCGCCCCGCGAGCAGCTGCTCGCCCGGTTGGCCGGTGGGTTCCAGGCGCCGATGGTCAAGGCGGCCGGCCTGTTCCAGGCCTTCACCCGGAACATGGCCTACGGCGTCAAGGCCCTGATCGACCAGCGGATCGAAGGCGGCGAGGCCCTCGTCGTGGCCGAACCCGCCCCCGAGGCCGAACCCGCCCCCGAGGCGGAATCCCCCGTAACCGAGACCGACGCTCCGGCGGAAGCAGCGACAGAAGCCGCTCCCGCCGAGCCGGCGCAAGCATCCGAAGAAAAGGTAGAGGAGTAACCGATGGCAACCATGAGCACGACCGACCTGCTCGACGTCTTCAAGAACATGACGGTGCTCGAGCTGAACGACTTCCTGAAGGCGTTCGAAGAAGAGTTCGGCGTCACCGCGGCAGCACCCGTCGCGGTCGCAGCAGCACCCGGAGCGGGCGGCGGCGGCGCGGCCGAGGCCCCGGAGGAGAAGGACGAGTTCGACGTCATTCTCAACGCCGCCGGCGACAAGAAGATCCAGGTGATCAAGGTCGTGCGCGAGCTCACCAGCCTGGGCCTGAAAGAAGCCAAGGACCTCGTCGACGGCGCCCCGAAGCCGGTCGTCGAGAAGGCGTCCAAAGAAGACGCCGAAAAGGCCAAGGCGAAGCTCGAAGAAGCGGGCGCCCTGGTCGAGCTCAAGTAGCCCGACGGGACCGGACCGGAGGGTCCGGGGTTGCACGATCGCGGTCGACCGGCAAAATCTGTCGCGAAAGTCGTTGCCACTCGGCGGGTTCGGGCTTATCCTGCACCGAACATCCGGGCTCCGGTCGCGTAAGCGGCCAGGGCTCGGTCCGCGGTGACTGGCAGCCGGCATGGCGACTCGCTATGCTAGGCGTACCCGTGTCTGCCCGTTCGTGCACTCCGATCTTCCAGGCCTTTGCCGACGCGCGCCCGATTGTCCGGGTTGCCTTGCGTCGACGCCTTTCGTTGCACATCCCGCAGCACGGCAAGCAATTCAGCATTTCCGCAGTTTGATTCTCTCCGGATTGGAGTGACGTTGGCCCGTCTCGCGTCCCGTGAGCGCCTTTCCTTCTCGAAGCTTCGCGAGGTGAAGGAGCTTCCCAACCTCATCGAAGTACAGACCGACTCGTTCCGCTGGTTCCTCGAAGACGGCGTCGCCGAGGTTTTGCGCGACATCTCTCCGATCGAGGACTTCACCGGTCAGCTGAAGCTCGAGCTGACCGACCACGTGTTCGACCCGCCGAAGCACTCCGAAGACGAGTGCCGTGAGCGCGACATGACCTACGCGCGCCCGCTGTTCGTCACGGCGCGGTTCATGAACGCGCAAACAGGTGAGATCAAAGAGCAGACGGTCTTCATGGGCGACTTCCCGATGATGACCGACCGCGGAACGTTCATCATCAACGGCACCGAGCGCATCGTCGTCTCGCAGCTCGTGCGTTCGCCGGGCGTCTACTTCGGCGTGACCCCCGACAAGACCGCACCCGAGCGCGAGGTCATCGACGCCAAGATCATCCCGAGCCGCGGCGCGTGGCTCGAGTTCGAGGTCGATAAGAAGGACGTCGTCTATGTCCGTATCGACCGCAAGCGCAAGCAGCCCGTCACCGTCTTGTTGAAGGCGCTCGGTTTCGGCGAGAGCGACGAGGAGTTGCTCAACCTGATCGTCGACGAGCAGGGCCGGCCCTACGAGTCGATGCGCAACACGCTCGAGAAGGACCACACGGCGAGCGTCGACGAGGCGTTCATCGACATCTACCGCAAGCTCCGTCCGGGCGAACCGCCGACCCCCGACTCGGCGCGCGCGCTCCTCGAGAATCTGTTCTTCAACCCGAAGCGCTACGACCTCGCGAAGGTCGGTCGCCACAAGGTCTCGAAGAAGCTCTCGAAGGAGTACCCCTTCCTCGGGCTCGAGCGCTTCGACCTCCCGATCCCGTTGGCGAACGTCGACGCGGGCCGCGCCGGCGCCGACTTCACGCTGATCCGCTCCGACATCCTCGCGGTGGTCTCGTACATCGTGAAGCTGCACAACCGCGATCAGGGCTACTTCCCCGACGACATCGACCACTTCGGCAACCGTCGTGTGCGTACCGTCGGTGAGCTGATCCAGAACCAGCTCCGTGTCGGCCTCAGCCGTATGGAGCGTGTCGTGCGCGAGCGCATGACCACTCAGGACGTCGAGGCGATCACGCCGCAGACGCTGATCAACATCCGTCCGGTCGTGGCTGCGATCAAGGAGTTCTTCGGTTCGTCGCAGCTCTCGCAGTTCATGGACCAGACGAACCCGCTCGCGGGTCTCACGCACAAGCGCCGCCTCTCGGCCCTCGGCCCGGGTGGTCTGTCGCGTGAGCGCGCCGGGTTCGAGGTGCGAGACGTGCACCCGAGCCACTACGGACGCATG
>DASYJT010000068.1:0-8138 GCA_035996165.1 Acidimicrobiia bacterium | reverse complement strand
CTGCCACTGATCGTGGTAGTCGACCTCGGCGACGGAAACCCGGAACCGGTGGCGCAGCCCGTCGACGACCGGCCGGATCGCCGCGCGCTTCGCCTTCAGCGAGCGACTCTGCGGGATGTGCAGGTCGAAACGGACGGCGGCAGCGTTCACGAGATCATTCTCGCGCCACTCGGCGTGGCGGTTCGATACGCCTGCCGATCGCGTCATCCCAGGAGGCGCAGGACGGCGACGGCGGCCAGCATCGAGGGGATGCCGACCATCAACCCGACCCTGCTGTAGGTGCGGGCGGCGATGTCGACACCCGCCTGACGGGCGCTGGCCTGCCAGAGCAATCCCGCGAGCGATCCGGTCAAGACCAGGACCGGTCCGATGTTCATCCCGAGCAGCAGCGGCCACGCCCGTTCCGGTGTGGACACGTGGGTCAGCCCGACCAGTACCGCCGGGAGGTTGTTGAGGACGTTGGCCGACGCGGCGGCTGCCGCGAACCCTTTGACGCCGCCGGCGCCCAACGAGGTGAACGCATCGGGGAGCTCGGCGGCGACCCCGGCCGCGAGCACCGCCAGCGAACCCGCGAGCACGACCGTCCCGATCGGAGCCTGCCGCCACGGGACCGCGCGAGTGACGCCGATCAGCGCGACCTCGGTCACGAGTGCTGCCGTCCACGCCCGCACGCCGAACGGCTCGCCGGCGAGTAGCAACACGGCGAAGAGCGCGATGGCTCCGAGCCCCACGACGAGCGCACGCCGATCGAGCGGCCGCGTCGGTGCGACCACGCGCGCCCGGCCGGGAAAGACCCGTCGGTACGCGAACCAACCGACCGCCGATGCGACGAGCGACGGCAACGCGAGATGGCCGAGGAAGTCGGCGTTGTGCAACGACAACTTCTCGGCGGCGATCAGGTTCGTGAGATTCGAAACGACGAGCACACTGCTCGCGAGCGACGCGAGCAGGACCGGCTGGAACGCGAGCCCGACGGGATCGACCCCGATGAGCAACGCGGTCTGGATGTACAGCGGTGTGAGCAACACCACGGCGGCATCGAGGTTCAACAACGCGACCACGAGGAACGCCAGGATCCACAACGCGCCGACGACGTGACGGCTGCGGGCCGCCAGCGCGGCGAGCTCGCCGAACACGCCGACTCGGTCGAGAGAAACCGCCAGGGGTACCGCGACGAGCACGAACGCGAGTGGTGCGGCGAGCGGCCGCAACACGTCGTGCAGCTGCGATCCGTCGACCACACCCGAGCCGATCGCGACGACGGCCGCGGCCAGGGGCAGCGACCACGCCGGGACATTGCGCGGCCGCAGCAGCGCACCGCCGAGTCCGACCGCGAGGAGAACGACCGCGAGCGCACTCACGCCGGACTCTTAACGGTCGATCACGTGCGGGCGATCTCGCGTTCCTCGAAGGTCTCGATCACGTCGCCGGGCTTGAGGTCCTGGTAGTTCTCGAGCCCGATACCGCACTCGAAGCCGTCGCGCACCTCGCGCACGTCGTCCTTGAAGCGGCGCAGCGTTGCGATCGCGCCCTTCCAGATGATCGTGCCCTCGCGCAGGAAGCGCACCTTGGAACCGCGGGTGATGACGCCACTCGTGACGTAACAGCCTGCGACCTTGCCGATCCGCGGCACGGAGAACACCTCGCGCACCTCGGCGTCGCCGGTGACGACCTCTTCGTATTCGGGCTTGAGCATCCCGACGAGTGCGTTGCGCACGTCGTCGAGCACGCCGTAGATGACCTCGTAGGTGCGGATCTCGACGCCTTCGCGCTCGGCCACTTCACGCGCCTTGCGGTCGGGCCGGACGTTGAAGCCGATGACGGTCGCGTTCGACACGGCCGCGAGGTCGAGGTCGGAGGCCGTGATGCCACCGACACCGCGGTGCACGAACGACAACCGGACCTCGTCGTGCTCGGCGTCGAGCTTCTTCAACGCGTCGGTGAGCGCTTCGAGCGAGCCGTTCACGTCGGCCTTCACGATGAGATTCAGCGTGGCGACCTCACCGCGCTGGACCATCGCGAAGATGTCCTCGAGACGGGCGCCGCCACCCAGCATCATCGGGTTGCGTTGCGCCGCGACCTTGCGACGATGCGTGCGCGCCTCGGCAACCGTGCGCGCGACCTTGTCGGAGGGCGCGACGCGGAGTTCGTCGCCCGCGAGCGGCACGTCGTCGAGACCGAGCACTTCGACGGGAACGGACGGACCGGCCTCGGTCACCTGCTGGCCACGCTCGTCGAACATCGCCCGCACGCGGCCCCATGCCGGGCCCGCGACGATCTGGTCGCCGACGCGCAGGGTGCCTTCTTCGACAAGCGCGGTCACGACCGGGCCGCGACCCTGGTCGAGGAACGACTCGAGGACGTACGCCTTGGCCGGGCGCTTCGGGTTCGCGACCAGATCTTCGGCGATCTCGGCGTCGGCGACGAGCAGCAGCGCGTCGAGCAGCTCCTCGACGCCCTGGCCGGTCGGGGCCGCCACGTCGAGCACGATCGTGTTGCCGCCCCACTCCTCGGGCACCAGCTCCTGCTCGGTGAGCTGCTGGCGCACGCGGGTGCCGTCGGCGTCTTCGCGGTCGACCTTGGTGACCGCGACGACGATCGGGACGTCGGCCGCGCGCGCGTGGTTGATCGCCTCGACCGTCTGCGGCATGACGCCGTCGTCGGCCGCGACCACGAGGATCACGATGTCGGTGATCTGGGCGCCGCGCGAACGCATCGCCGTGAACGCCTCGTGACCCGGGGTGTCGATGAACGTGATGCGACGACCGTCGCGCGTCACCTGGTAGGCGCCGATGTGTTGCGTGATGCCACCCGCCTCGCCCGCCACGACATTCGCGTGCCGGATGCGGTCGAGGAGGGTTGTCTTGCCGTGGTCGACGTGACCCATGACGGTGATGACCGGCGGGCGCGGCTCGAGCAGCGCCTCGTCGTCCTCGTCGTCGTCGGCGGTGAGCAGTGCGATCAGCTCGATCTCCTGCTCGCTTCCGGGCTCGACGATCAGGATCTGGGCGCCCAGCTCGTCGGCGATCAGCTCGATCATCTCGTCGGCGAGCGACGCAGTGGCGGTGAGCATCTCGCCCGCCGCGAACAGGATGCGCACCAAGTCGGCCGGTGTCCGGTTCAGCTTCGGCGCGTACTCCTGGATCGTGCTGCCGCGCGCGACGACGATCTCGCCTTCGGGGACGGGTGCGTCCGCCGGCGTGAGCCGCTGCGAAGCCGGTTCGAGCTCCGCGCGATCGCGACGACGCTTCTTCCGGCGCCGCTGCGGGGGTCCGCCGGGTCGTCCGCGACCACCGAATCCACCCGGACCACCTCCGGGACCGCCGGGTCCGCCACCGGGACCACCGCGACCGCGACCGGGCGCGCCGGTACGGCCGGGTGCGCCACCCGGACCGCCGCCGCCACCGGGGCCGCCGCCGGGCGTGTAACCGCCACCGCCACCGCCACCGCCACCGGCGCCACCGCCACGCGGACCGCCGAAACCACCACCGCCACCGGGACCGGTGCGCGGGCCACCCGTGCCGGCACCGCCACCACCACCGGGACCAGGCCGCGGACCACCGGGACGACTCCCGAAGCTCGTGCGCGGACCGGGCGGCGGCGGAGGTACACGCCCACCAGCCGGAGGCGGCGGGATCGACTTACCGCTGCCCGAGGTGGGGCGCGAAGGCGCGGTCGGGGGCGGGGTCGAGGGCGCACGCGCCGCAGGGCGTTCTTCGACCGACGGCGTCGAGCGCGTCGGAGGCGCCGGAGTCGCGACGGGAATCATCGCAGCCGCCGCAGGCCGTTCGATCGGCGCGGGTGCGGGCGGCGGCGGAGGGGTCGGCGACGAGCGAACGACGTGACCTGTGGAACGAACGACGGCCGGCCGGGCGGGAGGCGCGAGTGGTTCGCCCGCGGGCGCCACGACCTCGGTGACCGGGGCGACGGCCGGCACTTTCGGCTCCGGCGGCGCGGGAGCCGGTTCGGGTTCGGGCTCGACGACGGGCTCCCGCTTGAGGCCGCGGGAGTCGGCCAACCGGCGAACGCGGTCGGCCGAGGGCTCGTCGATGCTCGACGAGTGGCTCTTTACCCCGATCTTGAGCTCGTTGGAAAGCTCGACCACGACGGCGTTGTCAACGCCGAGCTCTCGTGCCAGCTCGTAGACCCGGATCTTCTTCGTCGCCAAAACAGTCCGTTCCCTTAGAAATTGATGCTCTCTAGTCTCGCGCGCAACACTTCAACTTCGGTGCTCGATAGTTCCCGGCGTAGCGCCCGAGCGAGTGTTCCCCGCTTGGCCGCTGGGACGAAGCAGGCTCCCGAGCAGAGCCATGCGCCCCGACCGGGCGCCGCTGCGCCGATCTGTACCGCTCCCTCACGCATCGCCGCAATCCGGATCCACCCTTCGGGTCGATCGGTCCGGCGGCAGCCGACGCATGTGCGGAGCGGACCCGTCAGCTCTGATCCCCCGCCGTCTCTTCGATCTTCGGTTCCTCTTCCGTCGGGGTGGCCGCGGGCTCGGACGCCGCGGCGCCCTCGGTCGAGCTCGTGTCGGCCGAACCATCCGTCGCCGCGGTTGCATCCGCGGACACTTCCGGCGGGGCCACGGTTTCGCCTCCGGCGATCGTGCCGTATCCGGCCTCGGCCGCGCTGATCGCCTCGCCGCCTTCGGCGGGCTGCCACATGAGCTGCCCGTTGGGACCCTCGACCCACTCGCCTTCGGCGTAACCGCCGCCGGCTTCTTCTTCTGCGAGCTGGGTCTCGCTCTTGATGTCGACGCGCCACCCGGTGAGCCGGGCCGCCAAGCGCGCGTTCTGGCCCTCTTTGCCGATGGCAAGCGAGAGCTGGAAGTCGGGGACGATCACTTCGGCGATGCCGGTGTCCTCGTGGATGCGAACCTCGCGCACCTTGGCGGGCGCAAGCGCGCGCATCACGAACTCCGGCGGGTCGGCGCTGTAGGGGACGATGTCGACCTTTTCGCCGCGCAGCTCGTTCACGACCTGGCGCACGCGCATGCCGCGCGCTCCGACACACGCGCCGACCGGGTCGACGTTCTGGTCGTTCGACGCCACTGCGAGCTTCGTTCGATGACCGGGTTCGCGAGCGACCGCTTTGATCTCGACGACTCCGTCGATCAGCTCCGGCACTTCGAGCTCGAAGAGCCGGCGCACGAGACCGGGATGGGTGCGAGATACGACGATCTGCGGACCCTTCGCCGTCTTGCGCACCTCGACGATGTACGCCTTCATGCGGGAGCCGTGGTCGTAGCGATCGCCCGGTACCTGCTCCGCCTGCGGCAACAGCGCCTCCACCCGGCCGAGATCGAGCAGCGTGTACCGCGCGTCGGTCTGCTGGATGATGCCGGTGACGATGTCGCCCTCGCGGCCGGCGTACTCCTCGTATTTCATCTCGCGCTCGGCTTCGCGGATGCGCTGCAGGATCACCTGCTTGGCGGTCTGCGCGGCGATGCGCCCGAAGTCGCCGGGCGTGTCGTCCCACTCGCGGGTGACGTCGCCCTCCTCGTTGAGCTCCTGCGCGATCACGCGGATCTCGCCGGTCTCGACGTCGATCTCGACGAGCGCTTCCTCGGCCGCTTCCGGCATCCGCTTGTACGCGGTGACGAGCGCGTTCGCGAGCGCCTCGAGCATGATCTCTTCGGGGATCCCCTTTTCGATCGCGAGCGCCGACAGCGCTTCCAGCATCTCCGGGTTTTTCATGACTTCCCTTTCGCGCGCGCGCGTCCGTGGTCCTTCGACTGCTTGCCTCCGGACCGCTGACGCGGCTGCGGACCCCATTCGAACACGGTGCGCGCCTGGGTGACGTCGGAGATCGAAATCTCCTCGTCGATACCTTCGCTGGTCTCGACGACACAGTTCGTTCCGTCGAAACGGCGAAGCACTCCGTGCGCACGCCGGGGACCCGCGTCAGTGTGGAACTTGATGGAGACCGCTTCGCCGAGCGCAGAGGTGTAGTGCTCCGGCCGGCGCAGCGCGCGCTCGACACCGGGGCTGCTGACCTCGAGGAGGTACGCACCGCCGATGGTGGCGGTGTCGTCGACGATCGGCGAGACGGCATGGGTCACGGCGGTGATGGCTTCGAGGTCGACGCCCTCCGGACCGGTCACGGTGACGCGCATCGTGCGGGCACCGGCGCCCCCGAGCAACTCGACGTCGTAGACATCGAGTCCGAGCGCGGCGACGGCAGGCTCGACGGCGGCACGTACCGCTTCGAGTTGCGTGTCGATCGCACTCACAGTCTGTGCCTCCCTCGTTATCCCAAGAAAAAACGTGGGCCACGGCCCACGTTCACCGCCCCCCGCAGGGGCGCCCAATACAACCGTAGAAGTGTAGCGCAGACGACCTCTCTGTACCAGGCATGAAAGGGGCGAATTACCCGCCAACACCCGGGAACGGGGCTAGCCGAACATCTCCCGGAGCTCGGCGGGTGCCACGGTCTCGAGCTGCGCGTAGGTGCAGTCGGCCGGATCCTTGTCGGGGCGCCACCGCCGGAACCGGGCGTTGTGGCGGAACCGACCGTTCATCATGCCCTCGAACTCGACCTCACACGCCCGCTCGATCCGCAGCGGTTCCCAGGACATGTCCTTCTTGGCGTTCCACCGGCTCGCGCCGCCCGGCATCCGCTGACCCTGCTCCGTCGCCGCCGACACCGCCTCGGCCCAGTCCTTCCAAGGATGGTCGACGAGCGCGCCGGCGCGCAGCGTCTCGACTTCGCCCGCCAACTCGGCTCGCAACTTCGCCGACATCGCGCTGGCGACGCCGACGTGGTGCAGCGCGCCGTCGTCGTCGTACAAGCCGAGCAGGAACGAACCGACACCGTTGCCGTCCTTGTGCACCCGGAATCCTGCGACGACACAGTCGCAGGTGCGCTCGTGCTTGACCTTGAGCATCGTGCGCTTGCCGGGGTGGTAACCGTCGCCGAGCGGCTTGGCGACGACACCGTCGAAGCCGGCGCCCTCGAAGCGCGAGAACCAGTCGGTCGCGGTGTCACGGTCGAGCGTGGTCGGCGTGACGTACAGCGGAGGTCGCGCGTCGCCGAGAAGGCGCTCGAGCGCGGCGCGTCGATCGCCGAACGGTGTGTCGAGGAGCGAGTCGTCGCCGAGCGCGATCAGGTCGAACGCGACGTACGACGCCGGGATCTCCACCGCGAGCTTGTTGACCCGTGACACGGCCGGGTGTTGGCGCAACTGCAGCGCGTCGAAGTCGAGTCCGCGTTCGTTCGCGACGACGAGCTCGCCGTCGAGCACGACGCGGTCGGGAAGCTGCTCGAGCAACGGCTCGCGCAATTCGGGGAAGTAGCGCAGCAAGGGTTTCTGGTTGCGCGACTGCAGATCGAGGTCGTCGCCGTCTCGGAAGACGATGCACCGAAAGCCGTCCCACTTCGGCTCGAACGAGACGGCGCCGGCCGGCGGCATCTCACGCGTGAGCTTGGCGAGCATCGGCTCGAACGGGGGACGCACGGGAAGGGCCACGCCCGCACGGTAGCTAGATCAGGCGGCGGTCGGACGCCCAGCGGGCGAGTTGATGGCGGCTCGAGAGCTGGAGCTTGCGCAGCACGGACGACACGTGGGTCTCGACCGTCTTCGTCGATATACCGAGGTCGCGGGCCACTTCCTTGTACGCGTAACCGCGGGCGATGAGGCGCAGGACCTCGCGCTCCCGGGGCGTGAGCTGGTCGAGCTCGGGATCGGCCTGGGCGGGCGCGACGTCGGCGAAGGCGTCGAGCACGAAGCCCGCGAGCCTCGGGGAGAACACGGCGTCGCCGTCGCGCACGCGCCCGATCGCGTCGATCAGCTCGGCGGGCGCGATCGTCTTCGTCACGTAGCCCCGCGCGCCGGCACGGATCGTCGCGATGACGTCTTCGGGCGCGTCGCTCACCGACAACGCGAGAAACTGCACGCCGGGATGCGTCTTGGCGATCTCGCTGATCACGCGCGCACCTCCACCCGCCGGCATGTGCACGTCGACGAGCACGACGTCGGGGACACGTTCGCGGATCATGTCGATCGCGGCGTCGACATCCGAAGCCGCGCCGACGACGTCGACCACCTCGCCCAACTCGGCGCGCACACCGGCGAGGAACAGTTGATGATCGTCGACGAGGAACACGCGTACCGGCGCAGCGGTCATGACGGTTCGGTC
>DASYJT010000067.1:0-5199 GCA_035996165.1 Acidimicrobiia bacterium | reverse complement strand
GACGACGTCGAACTCGCGTGGTCGAGAATCCCCGGCGGACGCGCCGATGGTCGCATCCGCTGGCTCGCACCGTTGACGACAGGTTTGGTCGGCACGCTGGTGGTCGCCCCGTGGGTCGGAGTGCTCACCGCCGCGGTCACGTCGGTGGTCGGCGTGATCCTGTGCCTCGCGATCATCGGATACACGTGGACCCGCCGGCGCGCGGTGATCACGACCGCGGCGACACCGCTTGCCGGCGACGACGACGTCGATCTCGCGTGGTCGAGAATCCCCGGCGCGCGCGCCGACGGTCGCATCCGCTGGCTCGCACCGTTGACGACGGGTTTGGTCGGCGCGCTGGTGGTCGCCCCGTGGGTCGGAGTGCTCACCGCCGCGGTCACGTTGGTGGTCGTGTTGCGCCCGAAGCTGCGCGCGATCGTCATGACTGCGCCCGCCGCGTTGCTCGCACTGTGCGGTCTGTACGTCGTGGTCCAGCAGTACCGATATCGCTATCCGTCAGTGCTCGAGTGGCCGACGCTCTTCCCCCACGCACGCACTCTCGCCTGGATCGCGGTCGTCCTCCTCATGGCCGACGCCGTCGTCGAGATCCTCCTCGCCCACAAAAGGGGACCGGGACCCGCACCGGACACGTCATAATTGTCCGTGCTCCAGGTGCGCGATCTCGCAGTCGAAGTGGGTGGGCGGTTCACGCTCACCGACGCGTCGTTCTCGCTGCACTCCGGCGACAAGGTCGGTCTGGTCGGTCGCAACGGCGCGGGGAAGACCTCGCTGCTGAGGGTGCTCGCCGGCGCGACCCCCGCCGCTCACGGCGTAGTGCTCCGTCCCGATCTCGTCGGGTTCCTTCCCCAAGATCCGCCCGCGCGCGGCGCCGGGCTCGACGGCACCGCGTTGTCGCACGTCCTGTCGGGCCGCGGCCTCGACGTCGCGATCAGCCGGTTGGAGGAGTTGCGGGCCAAGGTCGACGCCGACCCGTCGCCGCGCAACGTGAAGGCGTTCGGCAACGCGGAAGACGCGTTCAGCGCGGGCGGCGGCTACGCGGCGGAATCCGAGGTCAGGCGCATCGTCGCCGGACTCGGCCTCCCACCCGATCGACTCGACCTGCCGATCAGCGCGCTGTCGGGCGGTGAGCGCCGGCGGGCGGAGCTCGCCCGCATCCTGTTCGCGGGTGGCGACCTCATGTTGCTCGACGAGCCGACGAACCACCTCGACGTCGACGCCAAGGCGTGGCTGATGTCGTTCCTCCGTACGTACCGCGGCGCGCTGCTCGTCATCAGCCACGACCTCGCGCTGCTCGACCAGGCGATCACGCGCGTGCTCCACCTCGACGAGGGCGAGCTGATCGAATACCGCGGCACCTACTCGCAGTATCTCGTCTCCCGGAAGGCCGACGAGGAACGCCGCGCGAAGATCGCCGTGCGCCAGGACTCGGAGATCCGCCGCCTGAGCACGCTCGCCGACTCGATGCGCCACCAGACCCAGAAGCGGGCGCGCATCGCGAAGACGCTCGACCGGCGCGTCGACAAGATGAGCGCGAACCGCATCGAGCTCACCCGGGGCGACCAGACCCTGCGGGTGAAGCTGCCCGATCCGCCGCATTCGGGTCGGGTCGCGCTCGAGGTCGTCGACCTGGCCAAGGCCTTCGGTCCCAAGGTGGTGTTCGAGGACGTCTCGTTCCAGGTCGGCCGCGGCGAGCGGCTGCTCGTCCTCGGCCTCAACGGCGCGGGCAAGACCACGCTGCTGCGTTCGCTCGTCGGTGAGCTGCCCGCGGATCTCGGTGAGGTGCAACTCGGCCATCAGGTCTCGATGGGGTACTACGCGCAGGAGCACGAGGGCATCACCGCGGGCCGGCCCGTGATCGAGAACATCCGTGAGGTCTCGGGGGAGAGCGAGCAATTCCTGCGGGGTTTGCTCGGCATGTTCGGGCTGCGGGGAGAGCTGGCCTTCCAGGACGCCGGCACGTTGTCGGGCGGGGAGAAGACGAAGCTCGCGCTCGCGATGCTCGTCGCGGGGCGGCACAACCTCCTGCTCCTCGACGAACCGACGAACAACCTCGACCCGCCGTCGCGGGTTGCGATCGGGAACGCGCTGCGCGACTGGAAGGGCGCGATGATCCTCGTGAGCCACGATCCGGAGTTCGTCACCGAGCTCGCCCCGAATCGGGTGTTGCTCATGCCCGACGGCGTCCTCGACTACTGGTCGGACGACCTCCTCGATCTCGTCGAGCTCGCCTGACGGCTCCCCGCAGCCATCCCTGACACGCGTGTCAGGCACGGCTTATGATGCGCGGATTCCCGGGGGAGGTTGCCATGACAGCACGACGGCTCTCGATCGCACTCGTGGTGGTGCTCGCGCTGGTGACCGCGGCGTGCGGTAGCAGCAAGGGAGGCGCGCCCGCGGCGAGCACGACCACGCCCTCGGTCGTGTCGAAGACGCTCGGCCCGGGTGTGACGGCCAACTCGATCAAGCTGGGCGTCTCGCTGATCGACTTCAAGTGCATCCAGCAATACATCGACTTCACGCGCCCGGTCCAGCAACCGATCTACCAGGCGTTCATCGACGACGTGAACGCGAAGGGCGGCATCAACGGCCGCAAGATCGTCGCCGATTTCAACACCGAGTGTCCGCTCAGCTCGACGAGCGACCTGCTCCTGCAGGTGTGCACCAAGTTCACCGACGACGACAAGGTCTTCGCGGTCATCGGCAACATGGGCGACGCCGCCCAGGACTCGGCGATCCACACCTGTATCGCCAAGAAGCATCAGACGCCCGTCGTGACCTTCCAGGTCACCGAGGACATGTTCAAACAAGTACCGCCGGGCATGCTCATCTTCCCGGGTAGCACGCCGGAGCGTTCGTCGGCGGTGCTGTTCACGCTCTTGCAGAAGGCGGGAACACTCAAGGGCAAGAAGCTCGCAGTGCTCGCGCAGCAGACTTCGCAGGCGTCGGTGAAGGCGTATGTGTTGCCCGCGATCAAGAAGATCGGTGTCGCTACGGGCACGACGGCGTACGTCACCATCAACGGTGCCGACACGACCGCGGCGCAGAACCAGATCGACAGCTTCATCGAACGCTGGAAGTCCGAAGGCGTGAACGCACTGTTCGTCACGGGCCAGAACGCCATCACGAAGCAGTTCGTGGAGAAGCTCAAGAAGCAGCTCCCGGGTGTGACTCTCCTCACCGACACCGGTGACGCCCTGTCCCAAGGGCAGGACGAGACGAAGGCGGGCGCGAATCCGAACCCGTACGACGGCCTGTATTACGCCGGCGGCTACCGGGCCGCCGACTATGCCGTGAGCGAGAACTGGAAGTACTGCGCGGCGATCTACAAGAAGGCGACGGGCAAGGAAGCGCCCGGCCCCGAGGCGGTCCTCAAGGTCACGGTCGGCGGGAAAGTATTGACGGACCAGACGTACAACACCATCAACGACGCGTGCCAGATGGTGTCGACGTTCCAGCAGATCGTCGCCAAGATCGGCCCGTACGTGAACGCGCAGAACTGGGTCTCGACCATCAACTCGTTCGGACCGATCGTCAACCGCGGTGGCGGACCGTATGCCTCGCTCCGGCAGGGCAAGTACGACACCGACGACACGTTCCAGCTCCAGCAGTTCGACTCGACGCTGCCGCCCAACGGCAACTGGAAAGCTCTGGGCGACTACCAGAACATCTCGAAGTAGCCGCGTCCCGACGTCGCGGGCGGCCGGGGCTAGATCAGACGCGGGCGTGGATGCACGTCCGACCGAAATGCAGGGTGTAGCCGTCGTTCGGCGGGTCGTACTCAATCGGTTCGTATACGACGTGGACGTCGCGGAACCCGGCCGCTCGGCAGAGCGCGGTCAACCCGGCCGGGGTTGGAGCCCACCAGTTGCCGGCGTCGTCGTCGAGTTCGGTCGTCTCCAAGAAGAGGAAGAGTTTCTCGTCGGCCCACGCCGGCAAGACGACAGTGGCCGTCTCGATGATTGCCAGGTCGCGGGTTGTTTCGCGCAGGCGGCGCAACGCCAGGAACGGGTCCTTCAGGTGGTAGAGCACGCCGAGAAACAGAACGATGTCGAAGCGGCCGAGTTTGGCGAGGTCCATCGTCATGAAGTCACCGACAACGGGCTCGACGCGGCTCGCCAGCCGACCGCGTGCGTAGTCGAAGCCGGCTCGGCCCGGGAGCCCTACCGGATCCCACACGCCGGGAACCTCTTCGGCAGGTCGGGGTTGTTGGCCGCGGAGTTTCATCTGCGCGTGATATTCGTGCTGGGCGTGCAGGTCGAGTGACCACGCGTAATGGTCGAGCGCCACGACCCGGCTTGCGTTGCGGCGTTCGAGCTCGAACGAGAAATAGCCGTCCCAGGCGCCGATATCGAGGGCCGTTTGACCCTCCAGGTTTGCCGGCACGCATATCGAGGTCGTCTCCGCCGCGAGTTGGTCGGCCGATTTCATCCCGGGCGTGACCTCTCCGTTGCCGAGGTCGATCGAGTGAAACCACACGACATCGTGCGGGGACTGAGCGGCCGTCGACGCCGAACGGGCCCGCAATCGGCTGGAACGAAGCGACGGTGAGGCCGCCGCGCGGCGCAGGCGCGCCGCCGCGATCTCCGCGACGCGGGCCGCGCCGTTCATCGATGCCCGGCCGAAGCTTCGCCGCGTGCTCACCGAAGGTTGCTACCCATGTCGGCGGCCGGTGACCGTAGTTGTCGGAACTCGCCGGGCCACGGCTCGCGACTGTTACGGACCCCACCGTCAGCCATGAGCGAACGTTACGAACGTTTCCTGTTGGAGCCTGGGGGTGCGGGTAAAGATCAGGTCAACGTTTTCGTTTGTGTATCAGGTCGTGCTGACGATCAACACCGAGCAGGACGCCTTGTGCGCGATGCTGTTCGGGACGCTTCCGAGGACGCGAGCCGCGCCTCGCATGCCCTTGTTGCCGACCACGATCAGATCAGCGTCGACCTCATCGGCAACGCGCAGAATCGCAGCCGTGGGGTCATCCGGGAGCGCGTGCGTGAGCGTCTTTCCCGAGTAGCTCAGCGCGATCGACTCCAGCATCCCTTCGGCGTGTCGTCGACTCGCGCTCTGCGGACCCGTGTCGGTTCCCTCGAACGCCACCACCAGGTGAAGCTCCGCGCCGAACTTCTGCGCTAACTCAATCGCTCGACGCGCGGCTTCCTTTGCGCTGTCGGCTTTCGAAACCCCGACGACGATTCGTTCGAA
>DASYJT010000066.1:0-6608 GCA_035996165.1 Acidimicrobiia bacterium | reverse complement strand
TGGTCGATGTGACCGAACACTCCCTGGGTACCGCGCGGTCCGTTGA
This sequence comes from Acidimicrobiia bacterium, assembly GCA_035996165.1. Taxonomy (GTDB): domain Bacteria; phylum Actinomycetota; class Acidimicrobiia; order IMCC26256; family PALSA-610; genus PALSA-610. The sequence continues at coordinate 6,562 of DASYJT010000066.1, read as the reverse complement.
TGTGTCCCGCGATCAGCGCGGTGCTGATCACGCCGGGGACCGCGCTGCCGCGGTACCAGAACGCCTCCTGCCAGACCGGGTCGTTGCGCGGACCTTCGGGCGCGTCCATGACGTTCCCGGGAGTCACGCCGACCCCGAGTACTTGCGCGCGGACGTTGATCGACGGGATCAGCAACTGGATCGGCACGGGCACCGGTCCGGCGCGCACGTCCAATCCCTTCGCGTACAACGCGGCCGGGACCGGAGGGTCGGGAGCGGGGCGCTTGTGCGCGGGCTTGCGCGGCGGCCGCTTCGTCGTGGTCGTCGTCGACGCAGACGTGGAGACGGGCGTCGGCGCGGCCGTTCGATGCGCACTGCTCGCGCACTCCGCGAGCAGTGTGAGCATCGCGATCAGCGAGACCGCGAGCGCGACTCGCCGGTGAGGGCCTCGCCTCGTCGACGCCGACCGCGCACCTAGCGCGGGGTTCCGTGTGCACGGAGCCGACGCCGGACGAGCACGCCGGTCACTCCCAGCGAACCGACACCGGCCAGGAGAACCGCGGGCCACGGGAAGTCATTGGCGGGCATCGGTGCGACACCGGTGCGCGGCGGTCCGACGATCCCGACGGTGAGTCCGAGGGTCGTCGTCGTGACGCCGGGCGCAGCCGTCGTGACGGTGCCGGGTGCGGTGGTCGTCGGCGTACCTGCCCCGGGTGCGATCGTCGTTGTCGGGGAAGGGAGCGAGGTCGCGCATGTCGGGTTCGTGAAGTGGTCGTTGATCAAGGTCACCGAGGCGGTGCTGGCGAGCGCCCGACCGTGCACGGTCACGTTGCTCTGCATCTGAATGGAGGTGTTGGCAAGGATGTTCCCGACGAACGTCGAGCCGCTCCCGAGAGTCGCGGAGCTGAGCACCTGCCAAAACACGTTGCACTCCTGCGCGCCGTTGATGAGGGCCACGCGACTCCCCGGACCTGTGATGAGCGTCGAGTCGGTCTGGAAGATGAAGACCGTGTTCGGGTTTCCCGCGCCGTCGAGCGTGAGTGTGCCGGGCAGGAGCAGCGCCGCCTTACTCGGTCCCGCGTACACGCCGCCCTGCAACGTGAGACCCGTGAGGTTCGCAGTCGTGGTGGCCGTGAGCGCGCGTCCGTGCGCGTCGTCGTAAGCCGTTGTCTGTGCGAGTTGCGCGGCGGCCGCGCCCGCGGTGTCGACGACACCGGGCGCGATGACGAGCCCGGGCGGGAACCCGGTGAGGGCCGGATTCGGCGCGCTGCCGAGATTCATGTGCATCGTCGTGTTGCCCGTATTGGTCACGCCCTGTCCGCCCAGGACCGAGTAGTTCCCCGCGGCGCCCAGGCCCACGGTGGTGACGATCGCGCTCGCCGGGCCGACGGACGTGAAGAAGAGCGCGCCGCTCAACCCGAGCGCGACCAGCGCGGCTCCACTGCGGCGGACGTTCAGCATGGCGTGTGTCATCACAGAGCTCGTTTCGTACGACGCGGCATCGATCTAGGGGTGCGATACCGGCACGCGCTCTGTTCGACAATTGAGAACGCAGATTCGTAGGAAAATCTCCGCGACGCGACGCGTCACGCGTAGTGCTACGCGCCCTGCTACGCGCTCGTCACGCTTGCCGGCTAGCCGGGCGCGAGGAATCCGGCCGCGCGCAACGCCTGCTGACCGGTACCGCTCACGATCTCGTCGACGAAGGCGCGAGCTGCAACTTGGTGCTTCGACGCCTTGACGACGGCGATCGGATAGGTCGCAACGACGTTTTGCGCGGCCGGGATCACGACGCCGGTCACCTTGGCGCCCGCCGCCTTCACGTCACTGACGTAGACGACGACGACATCCGCCTCACCGAGGGTGAGCTTCGCGAGAGTCGCCTTCACGTCGAGCTCGTTCGACGCCGGCTTCGGGGCCGGCAGTCCGGCCTTCGTGAATGCCTGGCGCGCGTACTTCCCGGCGGGCACCGACGCGTCGGCGAGCACCAACGTCACGCCGGGCTTTTCGAGGTCGGCCAGGCTCGTGATGTGCTTCGGGTTCCCCGGCTCGACCGCGATCTCGAGCAGGTTGCGGGCGAAGGTCTGCGGCGCCTCGACCAGTCCGGCGTCGACGAGCTTCTGCATGTTCTTCACGTCGGCGGACGCGAATACGTCCGCGGGCGCGCCCTGTTGGATCTGGGTCACGAGCGCCTGCGTTCCCGCGAAGTTGTACGTCAACGTCAGGCCGGGCGCGCTCGTCGCCAGCGCGGTCTTCTCGTTGCCGAACGCCCCGGTCAACGACGCCGCCGCGAAGACGTCCACCGGTCCGTTCAGCTTCGACGTAGAGCTCGCCGCCGGCTTGGAACTGCTCCCGCACGCCGAGCCGACGAACACGAACAAAACGGCGGCAAACGCCGCACCGGCGCGCGATACGCGTGACATCGATACCCCCGAGGTGCCGACCCGCCCCGCCCGGGAACAGGCGGATCGAGTAGAAATGGATTGGTCGAACGGCCCTAGTCGAGTTGAGACTAGTGACAGCTAGCATGCCATGACGCGGACCTCGGAGGTGCGATCGTGAAGGTGCACGAGAAGCTCTACATCGGTGGCGAGTTCGTCGACCCGGCGTCGGATGCCGTGATCGACGTGATCTCGCCCCACACCGAAGAGGTCGTAGGCCGGGTGCCGGATGCGTCGATCGCCGACGTCGACCGGGCCGTCACCGCGGCCCGCACCACCTTCGACGAGGGCGATTGGCCCCGTTTGGCGCCCGAGGAGCGGATCGCCGCGGTGCAGCGCTTCGCCGACGCGTACGCGGCGCGCATCCCCGAGATGGCCGAGATCATCACGCTCGAGATGGGGTCGCCGATCACCTTCTCGAACCTCGGCCAGTCGGCCGCCGCGTGGATGATGCTGAACACCTTCGCCGGCATCGCCGCCGCGTTCCCGTGGGAAGAGACCCGCACGGGCATGCTCGGCACCGACGTCATCGTCCGCCACGAGCCGGTCGGCGTCGTCGCGGGCATCGTTCCCTGGAACGTCCCGCAGTTCGTGACCATCGCCAAGCTCGCGCCCGCGCTGTTGTCGGGTTGCACCATCATCATGAAGCCCGCACCGGAGACGCCGCTCGACTCGTACTTGATGGCCGAGATCCTCGACGAGGCCGGCATCCCGAAGGGTGTGGTGTCGATCCTCCCCGCGGGGCGCGAGGTCGGCGAGCACCTCGTGCGCCACCCCGGCATCGACAAGGTCGCGTTCACCGGTTCGACCGCCGCCGGTCGCCGTATCGCGTCCATCTGCGGCGAGCAGCTCAAGCGGGTCAGCCTCGAGCTCGGCGGCAAGTCGGCCGCGATCATTCTCGACGACGCCGACCTCGCGGCCACGGTCGAGGGACTCAAGATGGCGTCGCTGATGAACAACGGGCAGGCGTGCGTCGCGCAGACCCGAATCCTCGCGAGCCGGGCCCGTTACGACGAAGTCGTCGACGCGGTCACCACGATGGTCGGCGGCCTCGCGGTCGGCGACCCGTCGGAAGCGGCGACCGAGATCGGCCCACTCGTCGCCAAGCGCCAGCAGGAGCGCGTCGAGAAGTACATCGCGCTCGGCCAAGAAGAGGGCGCGCGCGTGACGGTCGGCGGCAACGGCATGCCGAAGGGAATCGATCGCGGCTGGTACGTGCAGCCCACGGTCTTCGCCAACGCGACCAACGACATGCGGATCGCGCGCGAGGAGATCTTCGGACCCGTCCTCGCCGTCATCCCTTACGACGACGTTCGGGACGCCGTTCGCATTGCGAACGACAGCGAATACGGCCTCGCCGGTTCCGTCTGGACGAGCGATGTCGAACAGGGCATGGACATCGCGCGCCGGGTGCGCACCGGAACGTACGCGGTCAACCAGTACACGATGGACTTCATCGCACCATTCGGCGGCTACAAGGCGTCGGGCATCGGGCGCGAGTTCGGCCGGGAAGGCCTCGAGCACTACGTCGAGATGAAGACCATCATCCCGCCGGGTGGCGGCATCGGCGTCGCGAGTTAAGCGGTACCTGCAGTCCGTTCGCGCAGACTGCAGTTGTCGCAGAGCCGGCCGTCCGCGGTTCGGTACCAAAGGCAGCAGCTCGTCCGGTCCCAGAACCAACCCTGGTGACCGGTGAGCTCGGTGTTCTCAGTGGTCTCGGCGGTCTCGGTGGTGAAGTTCCCGAGACCGTCGAACCATGTATGGCACGCGGTCATGAAGTCGTTCGCCCGGTCGCGGACGCGCTGACGATCGGCACCGCTCGACTCGACCGCGCGGAACGCGACCGCGCACGCGGCGGCGACATTGCCCCAGAGCAGACGTTCACCGACCTTGAACTCGCGGTGCACCGCCGCGACGAACGGTTGTAAATGCGCTTCGACGAGCGCGTCGGCCAGCTCGGCCGCGGTGCGCGGTTGCACGTGCGGGTCGAGGTACGCGACGGCCGCGGGGCGAGGTTGGTCGAGCGTCAACGCGACCCGGTCGGGTGCGAGGTCGGGAACGGGAAGGTCGAGCGCGAACGCCGCGAGCGCGGTGCCGGCGACCCGGAACGCGTACGCCTCGGTGAACAGCGAGGCCGCGACCGCTTCGTCGTCGGTCCCGAATCCGGCCATCGTGTTGGGTACGAAGGTTGCAACGCCGGCGACGATCTCGTCGGCGCGAACCCAGTCGGGTCCGTCGGCCGTGGTCGACGCGGCGAGATAAGCAACGCGCCCCGCAACAACGGCGAACACCTCCTGCGGAGTCACACCCAGACCCTACGGTGACGCCCACCTTCCCCCGTTCGTCCACGGCGATTGTCCCGTGGATCACTCCAGGGGTGACTCAATGGCCAACGGATCACAGTTCGGCGCACTCTCGAGTCTCAGCGCACGTTCACTCGGGGTCTTTCGTGGCCGCGACGCAGTCGCGCTCGGCGTGACGCCCGCGGTCAGTCGGGGCGGATGAGGCCGATGTCGTAGAGCACGCGGTCGAGCAGCGCGCCGGCTTCGATCGTGCCGTAGCGGAGCGGATGCGCGTCGTCGACGCACGTCGGCAGCGGCGCGAGCGAGAACCACGGCGCCGGGTGACAGAACTGGACGACCGAGTACCGGTCGGTCGTCGCCGACTCGTCGGCAACCACGCGATGTACACCCGCGGGTATCCGGCCGTTGCTGAGGCGTTCGAGCATGATCCCGGAGTTGACGACGACGTGACCTTCCGGCGGCACGACGTCGAGCCAGCCCTCGGGGGTCTTCAACTGCAGACCCCGGTTCGTCGCGCGCGGCAACGCGGTCACGAGATTGATGTCGGTGTGCGCGTCGGCCCATACGTACTCCGCCGACGGTGCGTGCTTCATGGCCGGATAGTGGATCGCACGCGTGAGGTGTGAGCCGTCGGCCAGGATGTCGTCGAAGTAGTGGTCGGCAACGCCCAGGCCGGCCGCGACGACGCGCAGGAACCGCGTCTGCAGATCGAGCAGTCGCTCGTGGAACGCGAACAACACGGTGCTGATGCCGGGCACCGCCGGCTCCGGCAGCGCCTGGTCGAGATAGCGGTGCGGGTAGCGCGTCCGCAGTGGGTGATGCGCCGGGACTTCCGCGCCCCAGTTCAGCATCTCCTTCCAGTCGGCGAGATCGCTGGTCGCCGCGGTCTCCACCAACAAACCCGTGTAGCCCGTCTGACCGTGGCTCTCGGGAACCCGCCAACGGCCCTTCGCCTCCGGCGAAAGCGCGAAGAACTCCTTGAGCATCGCGTACGCCTCGTCGACGAGGTCGCTCGGGATGTCGTGGTTCGTGAACACGAAACCCGTGCCCAGGCTGCGCGCGACACCGTCGACCACCGCGCGCCGTTGCGCGGCGCTCCCCTGCTCGAACGCGAGCAGGTCGACGTCGAGGACCTCGGTCATGCGTCCGGCGGCGACGTGGCGCCCCGTTGCGCGGTGAGGCGCGTGTACATCTCGGGCCGGCGGTAGCGATCGAAGTCGAAGACGGTGCGCTTGTAGTCGGCGCAGAGGTCGAGATCGCAGACCGCGATCACCACCTCGTCGGCGTTCGTGGTGGCCCGGGCAACCACCTCGCCCGACGGCGCGATGATCTGGCTCTCCGCGAGCCCGTCGACGCCCTCTTCGAGACCGCCTTTGGCAACCCCGACGACCCAGGTCGCGTTCTGGTACGCACCCGCGGCCATCACCAGGTTGTTGTGGAACCCCGCGAGGCGATCCTGGCCGGGGTCGGGCGCGTAGTGGATCGGCGTGTTGTAGCCGATGCAGATGAGCTCGACGTCCTGCAACCCGAGCACGCGGTACGTCTCGGGCCAGCGCCGGTCGTTGCAGATCGCGATCCCGACGATCCCACCGAACGCGCGCTGCGTCGCGAACGACTCGGGGCCGGGTTCGAAGTACTTGCGCTCGAGGTGCTGGAACGGTCGCCACGACTCCGGTTCCTCGTGCCCGGGAAGGTGCACCTGCCGGTACTTCGCGACCACGCGGCCGTCGCGCTCCACGAGGATCGCCGTGTTGTAGCGATGACCGTCGGGCGTCAGCTCCGCGTAGCCGAGGTGGAAACCGACGCCGAGACGGTGCGCTTCGTCGAACAACGGCTTGG
>DASYJT010000065.1:0-11493 GCA_035996165.1 Acidimicrobiia bacterium | reverse complement strand
CCGAGCAGTCCCAGAAGTACCGCGACCTCGGTCTGATGCCGGGCGCGTTCGCCGACGTCGCCGTGTACGCCCCGCCCCGTCGCGACGACCCGAACGCCACCCCCGACGTACAGAATCGCCAACTCGGCGTCTACCCCTTCTTTTGGACGATCGAGGAGTTCGCCACCGAGGAACTGCTGCCCTTCGTGTTCGCCGACGCCGAGGACGAACGCCAGCAGTACACGATGGTCGTGCACAACGTCGCCGCCACGCTGAAGCGAGAGGGTCAGCCCGCGGGCGACGGCGGCTGGCGCATCGAGGGCCAAACCCTGCGCACGTATCGCGATCTGGTCGACTTCATCGTCGCCCACGTGAGTCACGACGACCCGATGGTCCGCGCGCCCTGGGCCGGGCCGGTCACCGGAACGGGCACGATCAACGCGTTCGTCCGGCGGCTGTTGTCGTCGCAGCGGTCACTCGCGCGGCTCGTGCGCGCCGACGTCGCCGCCGACGCACTGCTGCGCCACCGGATCGACACCGCCGCCCAGATCACCGTCGTCGACCTCCACAATCTCGACGATCGTTCGAAGCGGTTCGTCGTCGGCGTCACGTTGCGCCGCGCGTTCGACGACAAGGAACGAGCCGGGCAACACAAGCCGTTGCTGTTCGTCGTGCTCGACGAGCTGAACAAGTACGCACCCCGCGACGGCGAGTCGCCGATCAAGGAGATCCTGCTCGACGTCGCCGAGCGGGGCCGTTCCCTGGGCATCATCTTGATCGGCGCGCAGCAGACCGCCAGCGAGGTCGAGCGCCGCATCATCTCGAACTCGTCGATCCGGGTCGCGGGCCGCCTCGACGCGGCCGAGGCCGCCCGGCCCGAATACGGGTTCTTGCCGAAGGTCCACCAGCAGCGGGCGGTGATCGCCAAGCCCGGCACGATGTTCGTGCATCAGCCCGAGATCCCGGTGCCGCTCGTCGTCGAATTCCCGTTCCCGGCGTGGGCGACCCGGCCCGACGAGCGCGGCGACAACCCGGCCGAAGCCGGCGAGCTCCGCATCCCCGACGATCTCCTCGAAGGCGTGCCGCCCGGACCCAGGGGCTGAGCCGTGCGCGTCCTCCATACCTCCGACTGGCACGTCGGCAAGTTGCTGCGCGGCGCGTCCCGCATCGACGAGCACCGCGCGGTCCTCGGTGAGATCGCCGAGATCGCCGCGCGCGAGCGCGTCGACCTGGTCCTCGTCGTGGGCGACCTCTACGAGACCGCCGCTCCCCCACCCGAAGCGACCGCGGTCGTATACGACGCGTTGCTGGCATTGCGCGAGACCGGCGCGCACGTAGTGGTCGTCGGCGGCAATCACGACCAGCAGTCACAGCTCGAGTCGGTCGCCCCGGTGTTCGCGCGGTTGGGCATCACCGTCCTCGGGCTGCCCGCCGGACCGGAGCGCGCGGTCGTCGACGTCGCCGGAGCGCGCATCGTGATGATGCCGTGGGTCTCGCAACGGTGGGCGATCAAGACCGAGCAGCTGATGGGCGCGTCGGCCGCGGCGACCGCCCAGTACTACGCCGCGCGCGTCGCCCGCCTGCTCGCGTGGTTGAGCGAGGGCTTCACGACCGACACCGTCAACATTGTTGCGGCGCACTGCATGGTGCAGGGCGGCACGCTCGGCGGCGGCGAACGCGACGCGCAACTCATCGACGAGTACGCGGTACCCACCGCCGCATTCCCGGCCGCGGCCAACTATGTCGCGCTCGGGCACCTCCATCGCGCGCAACAGATGCCCGGTGCGGCACCGATCTGGTACTCCGGCTCGCCGATCCAGGTCGACTTCGGTGAAGAGCGCGACGTCAAGCAGGTGCTGCTCGTCGATATCCCCAGCCGGGGCGCGGCCAAGGTCAAGCCGGTCGCGCTGACCCGGGGCGCCGTGTTGCGCACGCTGCGGGGGACGTTCGCCGAGCTGGAAGCGGCCGCACCCGACGCGGGCGACGCATTCCTGCGGGTCTTCGTGCGTGAACAGCCCCGGGCCGGTCTGGCCGACGATGTACGCGCGCTCCTGCCGAACGCGGTCGACGTCCGCGTCGCGCCCGACGTCGCCACCGAGACCCTCGGCGCCGTTCACCCCACGCCGCGCGCCGCGCTGCCGCGCGACCTGTTCCGGCAGTACCTCGGCGAGACCGGGCACAGCGCCGACGACCGGCTCGTCGCGCTGTTCGACGAGCTCCTCGATTCGGAGACCGTCTGATGCGCCCGCTCACGATCGAGCTGGAAGGCTTCGGCGCTTTCCGCGAGCGGACGACCGTCGACTTCCGCGACGCCGACCTGTTCGCGATCGTGGGCGCCACCGGTCACGGCAAGTCGACGCTCATCGATGCCATCTCCTTCGCGCTCTACGGCAAGGTGCCGAGGCATGGCGAACGCGACATCGCGCCGGTGATGACGCTCGGATGCAACGAGACGCGGGTGTCGTTCACGTTCGAGCTCGCGTCCGTGTCGTACATCGCGACCCGGATCCTGCGGCGTAAGGCTTCCGGCGACGGCGCGACCACGCGCGGACTCCGGCTCGAGCTCGCGCGCCCCGACGGTACGACCGAGGTGCTGGCCGGCGCAGCCCGCGAGTTCCAGCCCGCGATCCAAAAGCTCGTCGGCCTCGACTTCGAGCAGTTCACGAAGTGCGTGATCCTGCCGCAAGGCCAATTCGCGTCGTTCCTGCACGCGCGTGCCGGCGATCGCGTCGCGATTCTCAGTGCGTTGCTCGACCTCGGTCGCTACGACCGGATGGCCACAGTTGCCCGCGAACGGGCGAAGCGCGCGTCCGGAGCGCGCGAGGCCCTCACGACCGAACGGGCGCGTCTGGGCGATGCCACCGTGGAAGCACGCGACGCGGCCCGGGCACGCCACGAAGCACTCACGACCTTGCGCGGCCAGCTCGACGAGGCATCACCCCGCGACGCCGTCCTCGCGACGGAGATCACGAGCGCGCAGACGGGCGCCGAGCGCGCTCGGCACTGTTCGAGCGCCCTCGCCGCGGTCAGAGTTCCCGACGACCTGCGGGCAGTGGTCGAACAGATCGACGCGGCTCGCGCCACCACCGAGCGCGCCGCGGTCGAGGCCGATGCCGCGGAGGCCCGGGCAATCGGCGCGGAGACCGCGCGCGATGCGCAACCGTCTCTCGAAGACCTCCTCGCCGCGGCCGAGGCCCACGCCCAACGCTCGTTGATCGCGGCACGCATCGACAAGGGACGCACCGTGCACACCGAGCGGGCAGCCACCGCGACTGCGGCCAAGGACGCGCTCGTGTCGGTGCGCGAACAGGTCGATGTCGCGCAGGCCGCGCTCGAGGAAGCGCAACACCGACACGCGCATGCAACCCTGCGCGCCTCGCTTCACGTGGGCGAACCGTGCCCCGTCTGCGACCAAGAGGTCGCGAAGTTGCCCCCCAGGTTGCGCGCGACGGAGCTCGAAAAGGCCCGCCAGGCCACGGCCCGGGCCACCAAGGCACGCGACCAGGCCGAACGCGCCGCCCAGACCGCGCTGAGCGCCTTCGCCGAGAGCGGCGCTCTGCTCGAGGCGTTGCAGGAGCAGGTCACCGACTTCGATGCAAGGCTCGCGGCCCACCCCGATGCAACCGACCTGCGGGCGGCGATCGACGCGGTACGCGCGTACCAACAGGCGGCCGTCGCCGCGCGCGCCGAAGCCACGACTGCGCGGCGCGTCGCGCGCGACGCCGCGAAGAACCTGACGACCTTCGACGCAGCTCTTGCGCGCGCAGACGCGGCGCTTCAACTGCAACGCGACACACTTGTCGCGGCCGGGCTCGAACCGCCCCGGCCCACGCGCGGTCCGCTCGCCGCCCAATGGGTCGCGCTCGCCACCTGGGCCGACGAAACCCGACCCGACCACGACAAGCGGGCGGCTGAGCTCGACGACCTCGCGGCCGCCAAAGCAGCCGAGCGGGATTCGATCGTCGGCGACCTGCTGCATCGCGCAGTCGAGCAGGGAACCGAACTACCCGCTGAGCACACCGTCGCCGGCCTGACGCTCGCGGTCGCCGGCACGCTGCACCACGCCGACGAAGCGCTCCGTACCATCGGGCTCCAGCTCGCACGCGCGGTAGAGCTCGACGCGGAGATCACTGCGGCTCGCGACGAGGAGGTCGTGGCCTCGGAGCTGGGGCGTCTTCTCGACAAAGGCCATTTCGGCCAATGGTTGGTCGACGAAGCGCTGCGCGGGCTCGTCGCAGGTGCATCCGCGCTCCTCGATCGTCTTTCTGCCGGCCAGTACGCGCTGACTACCAACGCCGAGGGCGATCTCCTCGTCGTCGACCGGGTAAACGCGGACGAGACGCGTTCGGTGCGGAGCTTGTCCGGCGGCGAGACCTTCCAGGCGTCGCTGGCGCTCGCGCTCGCCCTCGCCGACCGCATCGCCGACCTCGCGCACGACGGCGCGGCAAAGCTCGAGTCGATCTTTCTCGACGAAGGTTTCGGAACCCTCGATCCCGAAACGCTCGACGTCGTCGCGAGCACCATCGAATCGCTCGGGAGTGGCGAACGGGTCGTCGGCATCGTCACTCATGTCCCCGCGCTCGCGGAACGCATGCCCGTGCGCTTCCGCGTCCGCAAGATCGGCCGTTCGTCGACGGTGACGAGAGAGGACGCCTGACGTGAGGTTCACCGTCGACCCCTGGGACCCCGGTTACGGCGCGTCCGTCGAGACGGAACTGACCGAGAGCACCTCGGTGCCGACCACCGACATCGAATACGCCGACGAAGACTGGCGACCGTTGTCGCCCGCCGCGCGGGTACTGCCCGCCGACGAGACGCTGTTCGTCGACGGCGTTCGCCGCATCGAGGCGCGCGCGTGGATCGAGGGTGGGATCGAACCCGTTCCGGGCGTCTTCGCGTCGTGGGCGGCAGGCGTCGTCCGGTGCGATCGGGAGGCGGCGCACATCGTCGCGGTCGAGGTCGGGCGAGGAGTGTTCGCCCCCACCACCGGGCTCGACGACATTCCGACGTCGATTGGCCGCTTCGTCGCGACACCCACGATCAATGCACGGCCGGAGACGCTCAACACCAAGATCAACACGTGCATGACCGAGGTGGAAGCCCGCGTGGCCGAGCGGACCCGGCGCTCGTGTGCGGAGCTCATCGTCCTCGACGGTCCGCTGCGAGAATCGACGAAGGAGCTGCGCGACGCGGTCGGCGTCGTGAAGTCACACGACGTCAAGTACCTCCCCACCGCGCTCGATGCGGTCGTTTCCGACCTCGCGCCCGGCCAGCGGACGCCGGTCTTCGCGCTCGACGCCCGGTTCCGCAAGTTCTCGTGGTATCTCCGCCTCCCCGGTCCTGCGGGCGGACCGTGGGCGGGCATCGTTCGCTGCGAGGCGAGCGCCGCGCTACCGGCCGACGAGGTGATCGGGTTGGCCGACAAGGTCGCGGCGACGCTGCCGCGATTCGCGTCGGAGCCGCACAAGGACCCCCGCGCGCCGCAGAACCTGTACCCGATCGGTGGTCTCGAGCGCGATTTGCGCCACCGCCTGGGCGACGCCGCCGTGATCTATCGGGCGCTGCGTCGGGCGAGCGCGGTGCTGGCCCCGGCTACGTCGTAGGCCGAAACCCGCAGGCGACACGAGGCCGACTTCCGTTCCGGGCGCGGAATTGTCGACAATCTCAGGGAGCGCCGAACCTCAGGACGAGACATGACCCGGTCGAAGACGAGGGCGATCGTCCTCATCGCGTTGGCGATGGGCGCGGCCGCCTTGCCCACACGCGCGACGGCGGGATCATCGGCGAGCGCGAGCCGGCCCGCGCGGTTCGCGCCGCGCATACCCAAAGGTGCGACGGCGCTCGGCCAACTCCCCGACCAGACGCAGCTCACCTTCGACGTCGTCCTCTCGCCGTCGAATCCCTCGGGGCTCCAGACGCTGCTCGACGGGCAACGCGACCCCGCCTCACCCTGGTATCAGCGGTACCTCGGCCGCGGGCAGTTCCTGCAGCGGTTCGGCCCGGGCGCCGAGCAGGTCGACTCCGTCGTGGCGTGGTTGCACGGCGCCGGCCTCGCCGACACGACGGTCGACGGGTTCGCGGTCAAAGTCCGAGCCGGCGCGGGCGCCATATCTCGAGCGCTCGGCATCTCGATGGAGCGCTACCGCACGCCGGACAACCACGAGACGTTCTCGACGCGGGAGGCGCCGCTCGTCCCCGACTCGATCTCGGGGCGCGTCTCGGCGATTCTCGGTCTCACTGACGTTGCCGCCGCCACCCCGAGGCTCGATCACTCGCCCGCCGCCGTCCCCGCCTCGGCCCGCCGCGCCGTGCCCCACGCCGACGGCCTCACGCCCTGTGCCGGGGCGACGACCAAGGCGGGAACCGCGTTTTGGACGCCCGACCAGGTCGGCGCGCTCTACGGCGTGGGCAATCTGCTCGACCGGGGCCAGACCGGAACCGGTAAGACGATTGCGCTGGTCGAGCTCTCGCCTCATTCCAACGCGAACACGACCGCGTACAAAACGTGCTTCGGACTCACGAACCCGGTGGCGACGGTGATCGTCGATTCCGGCGGGTCCGCGGATCCCAACGGCACCCTCGAAGCGAACATCGACATCGAGGAGGCGGCGACCCAGGCGCCCGGCGCGACGGTCGTCTCCTACGAGGGCCCGAACACCGAAACCGGCGAGTTCGACGTGTACCAGAGGATCGTCGACGACAACACCGCCCAAGCGGTGTCGACGAGCTGGGGTCTGTGCGAGCCCAACATGCGCCTCACGGCCATGGCCGCGATCAGCACCCTGTTGGCTCAGGCCGCCGCCCAGGGTCAGACCGTCGTAGCCGCGTCGGGCGACAACGGCGCGGAAGATTGCTTCGGCGCGGGCAACGGCTCGCCGATCCTCGCCGTCGACTCACCGGCGGACGACCCGAACATCACCGGAGTCGGCGGCACGTACCTGCTCGGCGCCGGCAACGAGCCGGTGTGGAACGACTGCCAGGGCAAGATCAGCTACGCGCAGTGCACCACCGACCTCGGTGGCGCGGGCGGTGGCGGGGGCGGCGGGCTCTCGCAACAGTTCCTCCGGCCGTCGTGGCAGCCGCTCGCGGCCGCGAGCACGTGCGCGACCTGTCGCCAGGTTCCCGACGTGTCGGCCAATGCCGGCGTCGGAGAGGTCTTCCGCTCGGGCGGTGTGTGGGTCGCGGTCGGCGGCACCAGCATCGCGGCGCCGAAGATCGCCGCGATCGTCGCCGACGTCAACACGGCCTGCACCGCTCGAGTCGGCGACCTCGCGCCGAAGCTCGTGACGCTCGCGGCCGGCCACGGATACGGAACGGCGCTGAAGGACGTGACGACGGGCGACAACGATCTGTCCCGAACGCACGGCGGTAGCTTCCCCGCGGCGACCGGGTTCGACCTCGCGAGCGGGACCGGAGTGCCGATTGCCGCCGGATGGTCGTGCCCCGAGGTGGAGTCGCTCAGCTCGACGACCGGGGCGGCCGGCGCGAGCGTGACGATCACCGGTTTCGCGCTGGCCGATGCCTCGATCAAGTTCGGTGCGGTCACCGCGACCGTCACCGCGCAAGACGCAACCTCGGTCACCGTCACCGTGCCGTTCGGCGCCGGCAATGTCGCGGTGCGGGGAACGAATGCCATCGGGAGCGGCACCCGAACCGTCAACTTCAGCTACCCCGGCGCCGCGACCACGACGACGACGTCGACCACCTCCACGACCGCGCCGCACACGACGACCACCACTGCACCCACCCGGCCGAGGCAGCCTCCGGTCAAGATTGCGGCCCCGGTGAACACCCGCGCGTACCGAATGGTTGCTTCGGACGGGGGAATTTTCGACTTCGGTGGCGCGGCGTTCTACGGCTCGACCGGCGCGATCCACCTGAACCGGCCCATCGTCGCCATGGCGACCGACCGCGCTACCGGCGGCTACTGGTTCGTCGCCAGCGACGGCGGCGTGTTCGGCTTCCACGCGCCGTTCCTGGGCTCGACCGCGGATATCGCGCTGCCCGCACCCGTCGTCGGGATGGCGGCCCGCGCGACCGGCAAGGGCTACTGGCTCGTCACGTCGAACGGCAGCGTGTTCGCGTTCGGTGACGCACCCAACTTCGGGTCGGTCCCACAGCCGCGCGCGCCGATCGCGGGCATCGCGGCCACCGCCGACGGCAAGGGCTACTGGCTCGCCGGCATCGACGGGAGCATCTACAACTTCGGCGATGCACACAACTTCGGATCGATGTCCGGTACCCGCCTGGCGCAGCCCATCGTGGGCATCAGCGCCGATCTCGCGACGGGCGGCTACTGGATGGTCGCAACCGACGGCGGCATCTTCGGCTTCCACGCCCCGTTCTTCGGTTCGACCGGGGCCATCCGGCTGAACCAGCCGATCGTCGGCATCGCGGCGACCCGCAACGGCAAGGGCTACTGGATGGTCGCCCGCGACGGCGGCATCTTCAGCTTCGCCAACGCGGGCTTCAGCGGCTCGATGGGCGGTTCCCACCTGAACCAGCCGATCGTCGGCATGGCCGCCGCGCCGTAGCGCGCCGTCGATCGGAAACTGGAGGCGGCGGCGGGAATCGAACCCGCGTACAAGGTTTTGCAGACCTCTGCCTGAACCACTCGGCTACGCCGCCGTGCGCAGCACGTCCGTGCGGTGCGCAGTGCCACCGTCGGACGTTCGGCCGTCAGGGTAGTCGTCGGCCTCCCGAGCCACGGGCTAACCGGCGACTCGAGGCCCGGCTCCGATGACTTAGAACCCCAGCCCGGATGACTCAGGACCCCGGCGCGGATCAGGACCAACGGCCGAGCGCGGCGCCAACGGCAACCCCGACCGTCCACCACATGGCGACGGGCAGGCGACGCGCCGCGGCGATCAAGCCGGCCACCGCCATGGAACCGACGACGACATACGCCGGATTCGTGTCGAGCTTCGCGAAGACGAGCACCGCGATCATGCAGGCGACGACCGCCGAAACGAGCCCGAGCAGCGTCACCAGGACGGCGCTCTGCGAGGGCCGCCATCCGTGTGCCGACGAGTACACCGACGGCGGGATGAACTCGGTGGGCGTCGGCTGACCGGCCGCGGGCCCGGCCGCAGGAGGAGGGCCGGCCGGCGGGCGAGGTACACCGATCCTGGGCACGTCGGCAGGCCAGCGCCCCACAGGAGCCGAAGCCGGCGGCGGGCGCTCAGTCGCCGGGGGGAGCCGATTCGCGCCGATCAGCGAGTCGCGGTGCCGGGCCAGCCGGGCGAGGACCTGTTCCGGCGATTCCTCCACGTTCCCCTTATCGTCCGGCGACGGTGACCGGCCAGGTCAAAACTTTACGGCCGTCTCGTACGTATTGAGGGCGCGCCGATGCGCGACAAATGGACGATTCGGGTCCGGCGCGACGCGCTCCCCTAGGACGGATATGTCCGTATTTGGAGAGCGGCAAACTACTGTCAGAAACCACGGAACGTGGTAGGCATTTGAGACGATTCGCGAACTTCCTGGTCCCGCGCGTGACAGATCACGGAGCGCGGCGGCCGTCCGTCGACGCAACCACCGGGTGCGGCGCCGGCGTTTCTCTCAGAATTGGTGGAAACCCGCCAGGGAGGCCGAGCGGCCGACTTGCAAACGGCGTGAAAACTCCGTGTTACATGCGCCACTTGACCTTGCCTGTTGGTCACCTTGGGGCTAGTTTGAGGGCTGCACTTCTCAGGTTGGGTGGAGCGACGATCTGGGCCGGAGTCGACTGGAATTCTTCCTGTCGGTGGTCGTCGAAAGGGGCCGTGTCGCGCATGGATGCTGCTGGATCTGCGTGGATGACGCCTGACCTCGACGCGGCATTGCGCGAGGGCCTCGCTACACCCGCCGACACCGTCAAGCCCCAAATCGTTCAAACCGCGCGCCGACAACGCGCGGCTGCGCGCGGATCGCGCGGCGCAAAGCTCGCCGTCATCGCAACCGACGCGGGCGCAATCATCATCGCGATGAGCGTGGCCGCCTGGATACGTCTCACGGTCATCGAAGCGCCCGAAGCGCTCGGGCCGATCGTTATCACCGGCGCGGCGGCAGTTCCCCTGTGGCTCTGTGTGTTTGCTCGGTACAAGCTGTACACCGCGGCCGCAGTTACCAGCGTGACGTCCGAGATCCGCCGCCTCTTGCACGCGGTCGCCGCCGCGGTGGCGTGTACCGCGATCCTCAGCCTCTTCCTCGGCACCGAGACGTCTCGAGTCTGGCTGTTGTTGACCTTCGCGACCGCGTTGCCGATCGTGATCATCGAGCGTGGCATCGTGCGCCGGGCGTTCCGCCGGGCGCGCACACGCGGCCAGCTGCAACGCCGGGTCGTGATCATCGGTACGAACGCCGAAGCGCTCGGCATCGTCCAGATGCTCAGCTCGAACGCCGGGCTCGGATACAACGTCCTCGGGTTGCTCGAGTGCGGCGACGCCACTCCGGGCATCTCACCCGTTCGCGTGCTGGGCAGCTGGCGGGACGCGCCGGAGATCGTCCAGTCGCTGGGTGCAACGGGCGTGATCATCGCCACCAGCGCCATCGACACCCCGGTCGCAAACCGACTCGCCCGCGAGCTGATCGAGATCGGGTGCCACGTCGAGCTGACCTCGGGCCTGGTCGACATCTCCGCCGACCGGTTGCTGGCTCGGCCGCTCGGACGCCGCGCGGTCATGTACATCGAGCCGGTGCGCCGCCTCGGCTGGCGGGCAGTGGCCAAGCGCGGCTTCGACATCGTCACCGCGGCCGGGCTGCTCGTGTTCGGCGCGCCGATCCTGTTGATCTCGGCGCTGCTCATCAAGCTCAACTCGCCGGGCCCGGTGTTCTTCTCCCAGGTTCGCATCGGCAAGGACGGCAAGCTCTTCCGGGTCCGCAAGCTGCGCACGATGGTTGCCGACGCCGAGCAACAGCTCGGGCTCCTGCGGGATCAGAGCGAGGTCGACGGGCCGTTGTTCAAGATGCGCGACGACCCGCGCGTCACCCGCGTCGGGAACTACCTGCGCAAGGCGTCGATCGACGAGCTCCCGCAGCTGTGGAACGTGCTCGTGGGCGAGATGAGCGTTGTCGGCCCCCGGCCCGCGTTGCCGAGCGAAGCCCTCGAGTGGAACGAAGACCTCCGGAGCCGGCTGCGGGTCAAGCCGGGCATCACGGGTATGTGGCAGGTCAACGGCCGGAGCACCTCGTCGTTCGACGACTACGTACGCCACGACCTCTACTACGTCGACAACTGGTCGCTGCTCACCGACCTGGCGATCGTGGCCAAGACCGTCCCGGTCGTGCTCTTCCGCCGCGGCGCCTACTAAGCCGCACCGGTACCGCTCGGCACCGCTCGGGAGCAGGCCGGTCGGCGACCCGCACCTCATCGGTGCGGGCATTCGATTGCCGCCTTGCGCCTACGTACGACCTCCGCGGGCGGCCGTAATCGCGTCCCGCAGCTGCGCGCCCCGCTGCGACCCAGCGAAGGCGGCTTCGCACTGCGCGAAGGCCTCGTTCTGGAGGCGGTTCAACGTCTCGATGTCGTCGAGG
>DASYJT010000064.1:0-3790 GCA_035996165.1 Acidimicrobiia bacterium | reverse complement strand
GATGCCCGCGTTCGTGCAGGTGTTCGTCGCGAAGGACGGCCTCGTCGGCGACGAGCTCGAACGGCACGTGTACCTCGCGCGCAAGCGCATCGAGCACGAGACCGACGCGTACTTCGCGTCGCTCAGTACCCGGGTCGTCGTGTACAAGGGCATGCTCACGCCCGACCAGCTCGAGGAGTTCTTCGGCGACCTCAGCGACGAGCGCTTCGAGAGCGCGCTCGCGCTCGTGCACTCTCGGTTCAGCACCAATACCTTCCCGAGTTGGCCGCTCGCGCACCCGTACCGGATGCTCGCCCACAACGGCGAGATCAACACCGTGCAGGGCAACGAGAACTGGATGCGCGCGCGCGAGGGCGTCATGGCGAGCGACGTGCTGCCCGGCGATCTCGATCGCGCGTTCCCGATCTGCACGCCGAACGCCTCCGACACCGCGCGCTTCGACGAGGCGCTCGAGCTGCTCAACCTCGCGGGCCGACCGCTTCACCACGCGATCCTGATGATGATCCCGGAGGCGTGGGAGAACCACGAGGGCATGGACGCGCCGCGCAAGGCGTTCTACCGGTACCACGCCGCGCTCATGGAGCCCTGGGACGGTCCCGCGTCGATCGCGTTCAGCGACGGCACGGTGATCGGCGCGGTTCTCGACCGCAACGGACTCCGCCCGTCGCGCTACTGGGTCACCGACGACGACCGGGTGATCATGGCGAGCGAGGTCGGCGTGCTCGACATCGATCCCGCCAAGATCGTGAAGAAGGGCCGGTTGGAGCCGGGGAAGATATTCCTCGTCGACACGACGCAGGGCCGGATCATCCCCGACGAGGAGATCAAGGCCGAGCTCGCCGCCGAACACCCCTACGAGGAGTGGCTCGCCGCGGGGCTCGTCCACCTCGACGAGTTGCCGCCGCAGTTCCCGCTCGTGCCGCAGCACAGCTCGGCCGTGCAGCAACAGCGCATGTTCGGGTACACCGAAGAGGATCTGCGCCTGATCATCGCCCCGATGGCGCGTAACGCGGTCGAGTCGCTCGGATCGATGGGTACCGACACGCCGGCCGCGGTGCTGTCCGATCGTCCGCGCATGCTGTACGAGTACTTCAAGCAGCTGTTCGCACAGGTCACGAACCCGCCGCTCGACGCGAACTTTGAAGCGCTCGTCACCTCGCTCAACTCTGCGGTCGGGCCCGAGGGCAACCTGCTCGACCCCACCGCCGACTCGTGCCGCCAGATCGTCTGCGCGTCGCCGATCCTCACGAACGAGGAGCTGGCGAAGTTGCGCTACATCGACGACGCGGACTCGGCCGTTCCCGGCTTCACGCCCTTCTCGGTCTACTGCCACTACCCGGTCGCGGAGGGCGGCGAGGGATTGCGCATGGCGATCGACAACGTGCGCACCCAGGTGAGCGAGGCGATCGCGAACGGTGCGAACCTCGTGATCCTCTCCGACCGCTACGCCGACGCGGAGAACGCGCCGATCCCGGCGCTGCTCATCACGGCGGCCGTGCATCACCATCTCGTGCGGGAGAAGACGCGTACGCGCGTCGGCCTCTTGGTGGAGACGGGCGAGGCCCGGGAAGTGCATCACTTCGCGCTGCTCTTGGGCTACGGAGCCGGCGGCATCAACCCGTACCTCGCCTTCGACACGATCCGCGACCTCTGCCGCGAGGGCGTGTTGAGCGGCCTGACCGAACGCAATGCGGTCAAGAACTACGTCAAGGCCGCGGGCAAGGGCATCCTCAAGGTGATGTCGAAGATGGGCATCTCGACGGTCGCCTCGTACACGGGCGCGCAGATCTTCGAAGCGGTCGGACTGCAGAAGTCGCTCGTCGACGAGTACTTCACCGGCACCGCGTCGCGCATCGAAGGTATCGACCTCGACGTCATCGCCGAAGAGGTGGCGCGCCGCCACAACCTCGCGTACCCCGACCGTCCGAGTGAGCTCGCGCACCGGGAGCTGACGATCGGGGGCGAGTACCAGTGGCGCCGGGAGGGCGAGTACCACCTCTTCAACCCGGAGACCGTCTTCAAGTTGCAGCACTCGACCCGCTCGGGTCGTTACGACGTCTTCAAGGAGTACACGAAGCTCGTCGACGACCAGGCCCGCCGGATCGCGACGCTGCGCGGGCTGTTCGAGTTCCGGGCCGGTGCGCGCCCGGCCGTGCCGATCGACGAGGTCGAGTCGGTCGAGGCGATCGTCAAGCGGTTCTCGAGCGGGGCGATGAGCTACGGCTCGATCTCGAAGGAAGCGCACGAGAACATCGCGATCGCGATGAACCGGTTGGGCGCTCGGTCGAACACCGGTGAGGGTGGCGAAGACCCCGATCGTTTCGTCCGCGACGACAACGGCGACTCGCGCCGCAGCGCGATCAAGCAGGTCGCGTCGGGCCGCTTCGGCGTGACGAGCGAATACCTCGTGAACGCCGACGACCTGCAGATCAAGATGGCGCAGGGCGCGAAGCCGGGCGAGGGCGGCGAGCTCCCCGGCCACAAGGTGTATCCGTGGATCGCGAAGACGCGGCACTCCACGCCGGGCGTCGGGCTCATCTCACCGCCGCCGCACCACGACATCTACTCGATCGAGGATCTCAAGCAACTGATCCACGACCTGAAGAACGCGAACGACCGGGCGCGTGTGCACGTGAAGCTCGTCGCCGAAGTGGGTGTCGGCACGGTCGCCGCGGGTGTGTCGAAGGCGCACGCCGACGTCGTGCTCATCTCGGGTCACGACGGCGGCACCGGCGCGGCCCGGCTCACCTCGATCAAGCACGCCGGCGCGCCCTGGGAGCTCGGGCTCGCGGAGACGCAGCAGACGTTGTTGTTGAACGGGCTCCGCGACCGCATCGTCGTGCAGGTCGACGGCCAACTGAAGACCGGTCGCGACGTCGTGATCGCGGCGCTGCTCGGCGCCGAGGAGTTCGGGTTCGCCACCGCGCCGCTCGTCGTGAGCGGCTGCATCATGATGCGCGTGTGTCACCTCGACACGTGCCCGGTCGGAGTCGCGACCCAGAACCCCGAGCTGCGCAAGAAGTTCAACGGGAAGCCCGAGTTCGTCGTCAACTTCTTCGAGTTCATCGCAGAAGAGGTGCGCGAGCACCTCGCGGCGCTCGGCTTCCGGTCGATCGAAGAGGCGATCGGTCACGTCGAGATGCTCGACGTGCACCAGGCCGTCGATCACTGGAAAGCGCGCGGGCTCGACCTCTCGCCGATCCTTGCGCCGCCCGTCAACAAGTACCAGCAGACGATGTACTGCTCGAAGGCGCAGGACCACGGTCTCGAGCACGCGCTCGATCGGCAACTGATCGCCGACGCGCGTGAGGTGCTGGAGACCGGCGAGGGTCACCTCAACCGGTCGTACGCGATCCGGAACACGAACCGCACGGTGGGCACGATGCTCGGCTCGGAGCTCACGCGCAGGTGGGGTGGCGACGGTCTGCCCCCGGGAACGATCGACCTCACCTTCCGAGGCTCGGCGGGGCAGAGCTTCGGCGCCTTCGTGCCGCGCGGGATGACGTTGCGCCTCGAGGGCGACGCCAACGACTACTTCGGCAAGGGCCTGTCGGGCGGCGCGTTGGTGCTGCATCCCGACCGCACCGCGAAATTCGTGGCGGAAGAGAACATCATCGCCGGCAATGTCATCCTCTACGGCGCGACCGCAGGCGACGTCTTCATCCGCGGCGTGGTCGGCGAGCGGTTCTGCGTGCGCAACTCGGGCGCGACCGCGGTGGTCGAGGGCGTCGGCGACCACGGCTGCGAGTACATGACCGGCGGGAACGCGGTGATCCTCGGGCCCACGGGG